>JBKJNP010000138.1:0-24894 GCA_046593565.1 Sphingomicrobium sp.
CCGGCCAATGGCCGCCCAAGGGGCTGGAAGTGCTCGATCCGTTCGGCTTCCCATTGCTCAACACCTTGATCCTGTTGTGCTCGGGCACGACCGTTACCTGGGCGCATCACGCGCTGATCCATGGTGATCGCGACGGACTCAAGAAGGGCCTGCTGGCGACCATCGCGCTCGGCCTCGTTTTCTCGGGGGTCCAGGCGTACGAATATGCTGCCGCGCCGTTCGCCTTCCAGCTCGCCAATGGCGGCAACATCTACAGTTCGACTTTTTTTATGGCAACCGGCTTCCACGGCTTCCATGTCATCGTCGGAACGATCTTCCTGATCGTCTGCTATTTGCGCGCGGTGAAGGGCGACTTCACCCCCAAGCAGCATTTCGGCTTCGAAGCGGCGGCCTGGTACTGGCATTTCGTCGACGTCGTTTGGCTGTTCCTGTTCGTATCGGTCTACGTGTGGGGCGGCTGGGGCGCGCCGGTCCACGGCTAATCCCCCGTCTTCGGCTGAGCCAATGAATGCACCGACCCTGGCGGGGGCCAGCCTGGGCGGGCTGTGTCCCCGCTGCGGTGCGCCTGGCCTGTTTGCGGGGGTAGCTCGCTTCGCCGACCGCTGCAGCAAATGCCAGCTCGACTTCAAATCGTCTGATGCCGGCGGTGGGCCCGAGGTATTCCTGATCCTCATCGTCGGGGCGATCGTCGTCATTGGCGCGATCGTCGTCGATCTTCGCTACACGCCGCCGTGGTGGGTCCATTTGGTATGGATTCCGGTCGCCGCCGTGTTGACCATTGCCCTGCTTCGGGTGGGCAAGGCAGCGTTGCTCTACCAATCCTATCGTCACAAGGCGGGCGAGGGACGGAACGTCAAATGACTTTTCTTCGGCGCCTCCCCCTGATTCCGACCATCATCGTCGCCGCCGCAGTGGTGACGATGATCGCATTGGGCGTCTGGCAGATCGACCGCGCGGGGCAGAAGGCCAACCTGATCGCATTGTACCGCGCCAACCTCGCCAGACCGGCCATGACCTTCCCCGCACAGGGCCCGGTCCCGCGCGAGGCGATGTTCCGCTCTTCGTCGGTGACCTGCATCGAGGTCGTCGGCTGGCGAACCGAAGGCGGCCGCTCGGCCGATGGGGTGGGCGGCAGCCGCTATATCGCCGAATGCCGGACCGGCGCCGAGGGCCCCGGCGCGCTGGTCGACCTCGGTGTCAGCCAGGACCCGGGGGTCAAGCCGCGCTGGCCCGGCGGGGTCGCCAGCGGCATGATCACGACCGAACCCGATCACAGCAGCATGATCGCGCGGCTGTTCGGCAGCGGGCCGGTGCTCAGCCCGATGCTGATCGCCGACCGGCCCGCTGACGGCCTTCGCGCTTCGGCCAAACCAAGCCCCGATACGGTGTCCAACAATCATCGCGCTTATGCCGTGCAATGGTTCCTGTTCGCCGCCGCGGCGTTGGTGATCTATGCGCTGGCGCTTCGCAAAAGGCTCAAGGAAGAAGACTCCCGATGAGCGCCCGGTTGACCCGCCTGCCCAACGGCCTGACGATCGCGATCGACCCGATGCCGGGCGCGCGATCGACCGCGATCGGGCTTTACGCCGGGGTCGGATCGCGCTCCGAGGCCGATGGCAAAGGCGGGCTCGCCCATCTGCTCGAGCATATGGTGTTCAAGGGCGCCGGTGGCCGCGACGCGCGCGCCATCGCGGAGGCAATCGAGGATGTCGGCGGCTCCTTGAATGCGTGGACCGCACGCGACCAGACCGTGTTCCATGCCCGCACTTTGCCCGCCGATGTCGGGCTGGCGCTCGAGCTGATCGCCGACCTCGTTCGCAGCCCCCGCATCGACGAGGCCGAGCTCGAGCGCGAGAAACAGGTCATCCTGTCCGAGCTTGGTGAGTGCCTCGATGCGCCCGACGATCTGATCCACGACCATCTGTTCGAGGCCGCGTTGGGCACCCAGCCGCTGGCCCGACCGGTGCTTGGACGCGAGGAAAGCATCCTCGGCCTGACCCGCGACGATTGCCTCGGCTGGCTGGCCAACGAATATCGCCCGTCGCGACTGGTGATTTCGGCCGCCGGCGCAGTCGATGAAAACGCCGTTCTGAAGCTCGCGGAAAAGCTGTTCGGCGATCTCGATCCAGTCGGACCGGCCGCCATCCCCCCGGCCAGCTTCGTCGGCGGCATCCGTTCCGACCGCAGGGCGGCCGAGCAGACCCACCTCGCCTTCGCGCTCCCCGGCCTGCCCTCTTCGCACGATGCCGCGCCTGCTTTGTCGCTCTTCTCGCAGGCGGTCGGCGGGGGAATGTCGTCGCGCCTGTTTCAGGAACTGCGCGAGGAGCGCGGGCTGGCTTATTCAATCTATTCGTGGACCCAGGGGTTCGCCGACACCGGCCTGTTCGCGGTCAATCTGTCGACCGACAAGGCGCGCGCGGCCGAGGCGATGGCGCTGGCCCGCGACTGCGTGCTTCGCGCGGCGGACGACCTCACCGAAGCCGAACTCGACCGTGCCCGCGCCCAGGTCGAGGCGGGGCTGATCATGGCCCTGGAGACCCCGCAGGGACGCGCCGATTCGATGGCCCGATCGATCGAAATCTTCAATCGAATCATGGGCTTGGACGAAATGCTCGCCGAGTTGCACGCGGTCACTGCATATGATGCTCGCAGTGCTGCTCGAACCATGCTCAGCGGCCCCATCGCCCTCGCCTCGATCGGCGGCAAACTCGCACTCGCGGCATGAACGACCTCACCACCATCGTTGCCGAACCATGGGATGATTGGGCCCTGATCGACAGCGGCAACGGCCAGAAATACGAACGCTACGGCACCATCAAGGTGGTCCGCCCCGAACCGCAGGCAATGTGGACCCCGGCCAGCACCGACTGGGATCCCGACGCCACCTTTGTCCCCGGATCGGACGAGGATGGCGGCGGCCGCTGGCAGCACCACCGCGAGGTGCCGCGCGACTGGCCACTGGCCCGCGGCAAGGTCCGCTTCCACGCCAGCCTGACCCCGTTCCGCCACCTCGGTTTCTTCCCCGACATGGCCCCGCAATGGGATTTCATGGCGGAGCTGTCCGTCGATGCCGAGGTGCTCAACCTGTTCGGCTACACCGGAGTTGGAACCCTGACCCTGTCCGCCGCCGGCGCTCGGCTGGTCCATGTCGACGCGTCGAAGAAATCGGTCGAGGGCGGTCGCCGCAATGCCGAGCTGTCGGGGATGGCCGACCGGCCGATCCGCTGGATTGTCGACGACGCCGCCAAGTTCACCGCGCGCGAGGTGCGGCGCGGGCGGCGTTACGACGGCATCCTGCTCGATCCCCCAAAGTTCGGCCGCGGGCCGGAGGGCGAAGTGTGGCGGCTCGAAGACCATCTCGCGCCGGTGCTCGCCGATTGCGTCAAATTGCTCGATACCGACAGCCGCTTCCTGGTGCTGACCGTCTATGCGGTGCGCATGTCGGCGCTCTCCATCGGTGAATTGCTACGCCAATTGACCGCTCATCTCGGCGGCGAGGTCGAGTGCGGCGAGATGGCCGTCCGCGAAGTGGCTCGCGGGCTGCTTCTGCCCACCGCCATTTTCGCGCGCTGGTCTCGCTAGGTCCTGGACGCCCGGATCGCGGCGCCGGTCACAAACGGGGCGCCGGCCAACGTCAGCAGCGCCACCGCCGCTTCCAGCTTGAGCGCGCCGCCCGGATCGGTTCCGGTCGCCGCCGCGCCGAAGATCACCAGCGGCACCGCCAGCGGCATCAGCAGCAGCCCGGCCAGCGATCCGGCGCGGGGCAGTCCGGCGGTCAGCGCCGCGACCGACACCGCCAGCGCGGCGAGCGCGGGCGTTCCGATCGCCAGCGCGACCAGCGACCTTTCCAACGCCGCGCCGTCGAGCCCGACCAGCACGCCTGCGGGCACCGCCGCGATCAGCAGCAGCGGCCCGAAAGTCAGCCAGTGGCCGACGATCTTGGCGATCGCCACGCCTTCCTCGCTCGCGCACGACAAAGCCAATTGATCGAGCACGCCATCGGCGCGGTCGGGCTCGACCAGCCGCTCGATCGGCAGCAGTGCTGCGGTCAGCGCCGCGATCCACAACGCCCCGCCGCCAATCCGCGCTAGCAGTTGCGCGTCGGGTCCAACCGCGAACGGCACGATAGCCGCGACCAACAGGAAGAAGGCGACCGGCATCCACGCCGCGCCAGCTAGCCCGCGCCGGACTTCGCGCAGGATCAGCGCGTTGATCATCGGGCCAGCTCCAGCGTCCGCCAGTCGCCGCCAAGCGGGCCGTGGCTCGCGGCCAGGATCGCGCCGCCCGAGGTGCAATGGTTGGCGATTGCGCCGGCCAATTGGGTCGTTCCGGTCGAATCGAGGCCGTTGAACGGCTCGTCGAGTAGCCACAAAGGCGCGCCGCTGGCCATCACCCGCGCCAGCCGCGCGCGGCGACCTTGCCCGGTCGACAGCATCCGCACCGGCACGTCTGCAAGCCGGTCGAGATCGAAAGCGGTCAGCGCTTCACCGAGTTTCGGACCACGCCAAAACGCCAATGCCTTGCTTAACGCCAGCTCGCGATCGAGCGCGAGATGCTCGTCGGCCAGCGCCGCGTCGCCGCGCACGATCGTCCCCGCCGCTGGACGCAGCAGCCCTGCCACCAGCCGGATCAGGCTTGATTTGCCGCAGCCGTTGGGTCCGGTGATATGCAGCGCTTCGCCCGCCGCAAGCGCGACATCCAGCCCCTCGAACAGCAAACGACCGCCCCGCACCAGCGCCAGCCCCCGCCCCTCCAGCAGCAGGCTCAACCTTGCTCCTCGAGCGCGTGCATCGCCTCGTCGCTCAGGCCGAAATGATGGCCCGCCTCATGGATCAAAATGTGGCGGATTAGATGCTCGAACTCCTCCCCCTCCTCGACCCATTCGTCGAGGATCGCGCGGCGGAACAGGCGGATCCGGTCGGGCAACTGGCTCGGCGCATCGACGCGCTTTTCGCCGATCGGCACGCCTTCATAGACGCCGGTCAGGTCGAGCGGATGATCGATCCCCAGTTCGGCCAGTAGCTCGGGCTCGGCCAGCTCGTCGATCTGGAGCACGACATCGCCGAGGTGGCTGGCGAAAGGTTCGGGCAGGCCGGTGAGGGCAGCGCGCGCGATTGCCTCGATTTCGTCGGCTGAGGGCGGGTGATCGAAGCGGCGCGTCATGCCGGAGCTTTAGAGGGAGCTTGGGCGTGGCGGCAAGCTTGCCCGCATCGGCTTGCCTCTCTAAGGGGCTTTGCTTCCAAGCATGCGGAGCGGTGGCCGAGTGGTCGAAGGCGCTCGCCTGGAAAGTGAGTATACGTCAAAAGCGTATCGTGGGTTCGAATCCCACCCGCTCCGCCACCGTTAAGTCATTGCTATTGAAGCATTTTCTTGCTTTCGACGACACCCGCGGGAGGGCGCCATTTTCGCGAGCCGTAGGTACTGGTGAGCGCCGTGTTCGTGCCCGCAAACCGCGAAATGGCCCGGGATTCTCCCGGAGCAGGTCGCGCAGTACCGTTTCAACAAGGGCCGCGCCGGCCCTTTCGACTTAGCGGCCCAGGAAAAAACGAAAATGGGCCTAATGACCGGTTTGCGCCCATAGCGGTCATGGCAGGACTTCCGATCCGCACCGGTAACCCGAAATTCGTTCAGATTTTTGCATTCGTCTGCTTTCGAGCCTTGCCGGCATCAGCACGTTCGCTCGACAGGTTCGCTGTTCGCAGGTTCACAAACGTCGCACGGCCAATCAGGCGATGCATGGTGGTCACGCGTGCTCGGGCTGCCCGGTACGCATGTGCTCTAAATGGCTAACTACCCTTCTCGTCCCCGAATAGCTTGGCATGATAACGAGCACGTTGGGTAATGCCGTCGTGACCTATCTTCGGTTATTATTCTTGCGCAACCGATCCGCGACCCTGCGTATCTCAAGCTAGAATAACCTATGTGAATTTCTTCCTGTGTTTCGCCCCTAAAACTGTTGCCACTGCCCGGCGTCGTTCGTCGTCGTGAAGCAAAATGCTTGTCCCGTCCTTCAATCGATCGACGGTACGATCGCGCGAATGTTTTTGGAGGAACTAGGATGTCACGTTCGACTGCATTTAAAATGAGCACGGGAATCGCTCTGTTGTTGACGGCGATTGCACCGGCGTTTGGCTCAAGCCATCGCGAAGCACCCAACATCACCAAGTCGCCAAAGCTTGATAATACGGACGTCTATGCGTTCCGCAGTTACGAGCCAGGACGCGCGGGCTATGTCACGCTGATTTCCAATTTCCAGCCGTTCCAGGAGCCGGGCGGCGGACCCAATTACTTTACCATGGATCCCAACGCGCTGTACGAGATCATGATCGACAATAACGGCGACGCGGTCGAGGATGTCACCTTCCAGTTCCGGTTCCAGAACACGCTTCGCAACGGCACCGGAAATACCGTCACCGTTGGCGGCAAGACGTTGCCGATCCCTCTCCGCCACAGCGGTCAGGTCTCGACCGACAACGATCCCGACCTCGGGGAGCGTGAGACCTATACCCTCACCAAGGTAAACGGTGATCGACGGAACGGCACCGCAGTTGCAGTGACCAACGCAAGCGGCGGCGGAACCACTTTCGCCAAGCCATTCGACAATGTCGGTAACAAGTCGATCCCGGACTACCCGGCCTATGCCGGCCAGTTCCTCTACAATGTCGCCATCCCGGGTTGTTCAGCTCCAGGCCGGGTGTTCGTCGGTCAGCGCGAGGAAAATTTCGCGGTCAACCTCGGCCCGGTGTTCGATCTGGTCAACATCGTCCCGATCGAAGGCAACATCGCCCAGAGCCAGGAAAATCAGGAACTGATCAATAATTACAACATCACCAGCCTGGCGATCGAAGTGCCAATCAGCTGTGTGACCGGAACCGGCAATGGCGTGATCGGGGTGTGGAGCTCGGCGAGCCTTCCGCAGTCCCGCCTGCTCAAGCCCAACCCGACCTATGCGGCACCGGACACCCAGGGCGGTGCCTTCGTCCAAGTTTCGCGACTCGGCATGCCGCTGGTCAACGAACTGGTCATCGGCCTTCCGCAAAAGGATCTGTTCAACGCGGTCAAGCCAACCGCCGACGGTGCCTTGGCCGACTATGTCACCAATCCGACCTTCCCGGCGATCCTCCAGGCCTTGTTCGGAAGCGCGGCGATCGCGCCGACCAACTTCCCGCGCAATGATCTGGTCGCGACCTTCCTGACCGGGATCGCGACGCTCAACCAGATGTCGACGGTAACCGCGTCGGAGATGCAGAGGCTCAATACAGGCGTGAACCCGACTCCTCGGGCATCCCAGAGTCCCCTGGGCGTTGCTGGCGACGATCTCGCGGGCTTCCCCAACGGCCGGCGTCCGGGCGATGACGTGGTCGACATCGTGCTCCGCGTGGCAATGGGCCGACTTTGCCATCCGGTGCCGATTGCCGGAACGCCGACCCAATTGGGCCTGTGCCAGCCGTCGGATGCGCCGAGCGGCCTGACTGCCTACACCGATGGCGCGCCGAGCAGCGCCACCGAAACGATGGATGCGTTCCCGTATCTCAACGCACCGCTCCGCGGTTCGCCGAGGCCGCAGACGCAACCGTGATGAAATCAGGTTTCCTCAGGCCGGTGGTGATCACCGGCCTGATCCTGACGGCCGGTGCATCGCTTTCAGCCTGTCAAAAAAAGGCTGAAAGCAATGCCGCGGGCTTCGATGCGCCTGACGCCGAGTCCGCCCGCTCCGAGGACAAGTTCGGGTCGAAATTCGGCAATGCGTTCCGTGCGCCGGCCAATTCGGAACCGGTCGCGGTCGAGGATGGCGACTTGCTTCCGGTGTCGAACACGGCCGAACCCGAACAGGTCAATTAAGGGCCATGGACCGATTGGATCGCGATCCCGCGCGGACACGCCAACGTTGGCACGATACCAGTGCGGCCGCTCGACACGCTACTCGATCAACGGCGACGGTTCGCTCGGTCATATCCGAAGGTCAAACTGGAGAATGTGGTGTCGAACTCGACGTCGGGGTTGCCCCTCACGGTCTCACTCCACAACACGTTGACCAGCCAATTGCCGGCCGCGGGGACTCGAAAAGTGGCGCGGCCTTCGCGGTCGGTGATCGCGGTCGCCAGCGGTTTTTCGTCAAATTCCAGATTGGTCAGCTTGACGGTTGCGCCGGGCAGGCGACGGCCGTTGTACATCACCCGCACCGGGAGCAGGCGCGATGCACCCAGCGCATAGGGATTGCGTTCGGGGACGATCTCCAGCTTGAAACCAAGGGCGCGGGTGGCCTGGATCGAGTTGGCGGCGGTCTGCGGACCGACCTGGATCAGCATCTTGGCGCGCCGGCTGTAGCGCTCGCGACCGTCCTGGTTGGACGTTCCGGCGCGTTGCCGCGCGGCGAGGATCGGGGTCAACCCTTCGAGCTTGGCATAATCGTTGAAGCGGATCGCGGGCAAGGTCGACATCGCATAATTGGATTGCATGGCAATGACATGCACCCCCGGTTCCGCAAACCGGGTCACGAGATCGGCTGGGCCACCATTGTTGCGGAGGTCGGCGCGCAAGTCGCGCTTCCGTCCGGACGCGAACGACTGCAGCAGGATGATGCGGTCGAGTCGCCCCCAGCGCTCTCGCGCCGCGGCATGGCCGACCAAGAAGGTCAGGGCGACCGGCGCGTTCGGCGCCACCTGAAAGCGCTGCGGCTGAATCCAGAAATCATGCGCCACCAGCGGCGCGGACGCCAGCAGGAGCGAGAGTGCAGCGACCTTGATGTTCATGGATTTCCCCTGACGACGGCGGATCAATTCCCGCCAACCAGTTACGGTTCCGGTTGCCATGCGGATTAATCGCACCGCGCGACGAGTGCTTCGCGTCCTGACGGCGACGGCGCTGATGCTGGCGGTCGCGTCGCCGGCCGCGGCGCATGACGGCACCGGCCTTGTCGGCGGGTTCGTGGCCGGGGTCACGCATCCGTTGTCGGGCCCCGATCACATGCTGGCGATGATTTCGGTCGGTCTGTGGGGGGCATTTCTCGGTCGACCCCTGATTTACACCCTGCCGATGATTTTTCCGACCGTGATGGCGCTTGGCGCGGGCATCGGCATGATCGGCGTTCCGTTTCCGCCGGTGGAAATCGGGATTGCACTGTCGGTGCTGACCCTAGGCGTGCTGATCCTGTTCGCGGTCCGTGCCCAAGCGCCCGTTGCATGCGCCATCGTCGCCATTTTCGGGCTGTTCCACGGCTACGCGCATGGCGTCGAATTGCCCTCTGCGGCCGATCCGATCGGGTACAGCACCGGGTTCGTGCTGTGCACCGGATTGCTCCATCTTGCCGGAATCGCCATCGGCATGATCAAGTCGAGTTCGATTGGCACGCTCGCGTTGCGCGGTGCGGGCGGCGTCGTGGCCGTGGTCGGCCTGATGTTCTGGATACGGGCGTTGACGGCATGAATGGCGGCATCATGCCTCTGCTGCTAATCTGCGCGACCGTCGGCCTGGCGCTGTCGCTGGTTGGTCGGCGCGATGCGTTGCTCGGACTAGCAGCGATCTTGGTGAGCGCGCTTGCTGTTTCGATGCTCCCGATCACGCTCGCTGCGTCCAATATTGTGTTCGCCGGGTTGTTCGTGAGCACTATCATTACTGCCGCTCTACTATATCTGCCGCGCGCGTGGCCCCGTCCATGGGCGATCCCGGTTGCAGTCAATGCGGGTGCCTGGGCCGGCGCGCTGGTGTCGCTTAGCGATATGCGGAGCACTCTGTGGCTGGCGTTGCCGCTGTGCCTGCTGTGCGTTCTCGGTCGATGGCAGGACCAGCGCGGCCTCGGCATCGGTCTAAAGGTCGTCGCCAGCTGGATGATCGCCATCTCTTCGCTGTCGCTGTTCGTGTCGATGATGCCGCACCCCGGCTATATCCCGGACCATATGGAATGATCAGGATGAACCATCTTCTCTTGGTCGCGATCGTCGCGATGATTGCGCCACTGCCCGCTTATGCGCAGGTGATCGAAATCGACGCTGCAGGCGATGCGACGACCTACGACGGGCCGACGATGTTCACTGCGTCCGACGCGGTCTCGCTCCGACCCGACGCAAAGACCAGCACCGGGACGGTATCGAGCCAGGACAACCCGGTCGCGCTGATCGAACAGGCGGCGCGCATCTATCGGCTCGATCCGTCGTTACTCAAGGCAGTCGCATGGCAGGAATCGCGCGGCCGGATGGCGGCGGTCAGCAACAAGGGAGCGCGCGGAGTGATGCAATTGATGCCCGCGACCGCCTTGGAGCTCGGCGTCGATTCGCGCAGCATGTCGGGCAATATTCATGGCGGCGCCAATTATCTTCGGCAGCAGATCGACCGCTTCGGGTCGGTACCGCTGGCGTTGGCAGCTTATAATGCCGGGCCCGGCGCGGTGCAGCGTTTCGGTGGCATCCCGCCGTATCGCGAAACCCGCGATTACGTTTCCAAAATCATGAACCGCTGGCGGCCCATCGCAGTGCCCAATCCCATCAGATCCATCATCGTCGAGGTAGTGAAATGATCAAGAATGGTGTCTGGGCGCTCGCCCTCGCCCTGCTCGCGGCACCCGCCAACGCCCAATATGCCGCCGCCGATCCGGCCGGCTCGGGGCCGATCGTCGGCGCGGTCAACTGGCTGCAGGGGACCTTGCTCGGCAATGTCGCTACCGCCGTGGCGGTGATCGCGGTTGCCGCCGTCGGTTTCCTGATGCTGACCGGGCGGATCAACTGGAAATATGGCGCGACCGTGGTGCTCGGCCTGTTCATCCTGTTCGGCGCGGCCTCGATCGTTGGCGGCATCCGTTCGGTCGCGGGCGCCTGAGCGTGGCGAGCGACCGACTGTTTCGGGCGCTCGCCCGGCCCCAGATGGTAGCCGGGGTAACCTATCCGTTTTTCGTCCTCAACGGGATCGTCGCGGCCGAACTTTTCCTGATTTTCAAGAGTATCTATGTCCTGCTTCCAGCGCTGCTGATCCATGCGCTTGGCTATGCCGCGCACTTGCGGGATCCGCACATCATGGCGCTGTGTCTGACCAAGCTTCGCCGCATACCGCGCGTGCCGAATCGCGAATTGTGGGGCGCCAATGTTTACCGCCCCTAGGTCGGTGTCGCGGATAAAGGCCGCGACGCGCGAGAAATCGGTCGGTGACCATCTGCCCTACCGGACGCAAATCGACGATCACACGATCCTTACCAAGGACGGGCTCGCGATGCAGGTCATCCGCCTCGACGGCCTGCCGTTCGAGACGATTGACGCGGCCCAGCTCGATGCCCGCAAGGCCGCGCGCGACACCATGCTGCAGGCGATTTCCTCGGCGCGGTTCGCGGTGGTCCATCATGTCGTTCGACGCGCAGTGTCGCCCGATCTCGACGGCCAGTTTGGCGACCCGTTCAGTGAGTCGCTCGACAAGGCATGGCGCGACCGGCTCGCGGCGAGGCGATTATACGTCAATGACCTTTATCTAACGATTGTCGTCCGCCCGCTCGCGGGACGGGCACGAGCCGCCGACAAATTGCTTGGCCTATTCACCGGCAACCGCGCGCCCAAGACGGATCACAGCGCCGACTTGCGCGAACTGAACCGCGCTCGCGAAGCGCTGCTGGCGGCGCTCGAGCCCTATGGCCCGACCTTGTTGACGAGCTACGATCTGCCGAGCGGGCTGGCGTCCGAACCGGTCGAGTTTTTTGCTTCGCTGGTCAACGGCACCACCTCGCCGATCCTCCTTCCGCAAGGTGAAATTGCGGATGTGATTGCCCGGCGGCGACTGAGTTTCGGCGCCGACGCGATCGAGCTTGGGCCGGTCGACGGCGCCGCGGCGGAGTTCGCCGCGATCCTGTCGGTCAAGGATTATCCCGCCGAAACCGATTCCGGAATGCTCGACGATCTGTTCCGGCTGCCGTTCGAAATGGTGGTGAGCCAAAGTTTCGCGGTGGTTGATCGCGGACCCGCGCTCGAGCGAATGGATTTGGCGCTGCGGCGAATGAAATCGGCCGCGGATGCGGCGGTGTCGCTACGCACCGAGCTCAACCTGGCGAAGGACGAGGTCGCCGCGGGGCGGGCTTTGTTCGGCGAACATCATCTGACAGTGTTGCTTCGGGCCGCCAGCCTCGCCGAGCTCGACGCGAGCATCGGCGAAGTGCAGGCCAGCCTTTCGGACGCCGGCTTCGTCGCGGTGCGCGAGGAGCTCGGCCTGGAAGCAGCCTTCTGGGCACAATTTCCTGGCAATTTCGGCTATATTGCACGGCGCGCCTTGGTTTCGTCGGCCAATTTCGCGGGGTTCGCCAGCGCGCACAACTTCCCCGTCGGCAAGGCTAGCGGCAATCATTGGGGCGACGCCGTCACCCTGTTCGAAACGACGTCGGCGGGGCCCTATTTCTTCAATTTCCACCGCGGCGATCTTGGCAATTTCACTATCATCGGGCCGTCGGGGTCGGGGAAGACCGTTGTACTCGGCTTCCTGCTCGCCCAGGCGCGTCGTTATTCGCCGCGGATCATCTTCTTCGACAAGGATCGCGGGGCCGAGATTTTCCTGCGCGCGATCGGTGGGGTCTACGACACGCTTCGGCCCGGCAATCCGACCCGGCTCAACCCCTTGGCGCTTCCCGACACGCCGGGCAACCGGCGCTTCCTCAGCGACTGGGTGGCCAAGCTCGCCACCGGCGACCGCCAACCGCCGACGATCGAGGAAGAAGGCTGGATCGCCGACGCGATCGACGCATCCTACGCGGGACCGATCGAACATCGCCGGCTGCGCTATCTCGCCGAACTGTTCCGCGGTCGGGACCGCGCTTCGGGTAACGATATCGCGGCCCGGCTCGCCCCTTGGCACTCGGGCGGCGAACATGCCTGGTTGTTCGACAATGAACTCGATGGGCTCGAGCTCGACGCCGAGACGATCGGGTTCGACATGACCGCGATCCTCGACCAGCCGGCGTTGCGGTCGCCGACCATGCTCTACCTGTTCCACCGGGTTGAGGAGCGGCTCGACGGCCAGCCCACGATCATCGTCGTCGACGAAGGCTGGAAGGCGCTCGACGACGAGGTCTTCGTGGCGCGCATCCGCGACTGGGAAAAGACCATCCGCAAGCGCGGCGGGATTGTCGGTTTCGCCACCCAGTCGGCGTCCGACGCGCTCGAAAGCAAGATCGCCTCGGCGATCGTCGAGCAGGCCGGCACGCAAATCTTCATGGCCAATGCCTCGGCCCAGGCGAGCGACTATATCGACGGCTTCGGGCTCACCCCGCACGAATATGAGCTGATCCGTTCGATCCCCGAAACGGCGCGCGCGTTTCTCGTTAAGCATGGTGCCGACAGTGTCGTGGTGCGGCTCAACCTCGCATCGGAGCCAGAGTTGCTGACGGTGCTTTCGGGGCGCGAACGGACCGTTCGGCTGCTCGACGGGATTCGCGAGACGGTCGGCGACGCGCCGTCCGCCTGGCTCCCCAAATTGCTCGAGCTGGCATGATGCAGACGTTCTGTGCGCCTTCCGCGACCGACAAATTTGCCGCGCGGCTGCTGGCCGACACCGACTGCCAGGCATTCGGCATGGTCGAGCGTGGCTATGCGGCGCTGTCCCAGCCGGGCGGAACGGTATCAACCGCGCTGACCGGTTTGATGGTCATCGCCGTCGCTTTTTTCGGTTATCGCCTGCTGCTCGGGCGCGGAATTGCGCTTCGTGATGCGCTCGACCTGACGGTCAAGATCGGTGTCGTCTTGCTGATCGCGACGTCGTGGGGGGCGTGGTCGGCCTTCGCCTATCAGGGCATCGCGCAAGCGCCGACCCAGATTGCCGGTGAGATGCTGACCGGGATCGGCTCCCCGCCGCCACTCGACAGTCTGCAGGCCATCCTCGATGCATTGGCCAATGCGGCCGTCGGGTATCGCACCCGCGCCGGGATTGCGTCGCCGCTGGTCGGCGGACCGGCCGCTGCGGCGGCGGTGCTCAACCTGTCGGCCCTCGTGCTTACCCTGTCGACCGTCGGCCTGCTGGTCGCGGCGCGGGTGGTGCAGGCGATCCTGCTCGCCATCGCCCCGGCCATGGCCGGCCTGCTGTTGTTCGACGGGACCCGCGGCATGGCGCAGGGCTGGATCGGAGCGATCGTCGGGGCGGCGCTGGCGCCAATGTTCGTCCTGCTGGTGGCTGCGGTGGAATTCGCCATCCTCACCCCGATGATCCAGCGACTGCTCGCCGAGCAAGCCGCCGGAACATTCGAGAATGCCTCGGTCATGCCGATTGGGCTGGTGGCGGTGGTGTTCGTGTTCGCGATCATCTTCGCGCTTCGGGCGGCCGGGCGGATCGGTAATGGCATTCGTCTGGTGCACCGCCGGAACGTCGATTCGTCGGCCGCCGAAGCGGGCGCTGACCGGCCGACGATCGAGCAGCAGCGCGAGGCCGCGACGCAACCCGTGTTGCGCATCGTGCACGCGCTCGAGCAGGCCGCGCGGCGCGACGGTCGCGGCCTATCGACGGCACCACAGATTAGCACTGGCGGCCGACCGAGCAGCAGCGGCAAGGCACGCGACCAGAGCGGGTCGAGCGCGGCGCGCGACGGTGTCGTGACATCATCCATCATGGCCACCCGCACACGAATGCGAAGCGCGCCGCGCCGATCGCGCGCCGCGGCACGGAGAGATCAATGAGTGACAACCACAATAGCCGCGAAGATTATTATGCAGCGGCGCGCAGCTGGGCCGACGGGCAATCCCAATCCTCGTCCCGCGAAACCCGGATCGCCTGGCGCGTGGCGGCGGGGGCGGCGCTGGTCGCCGTGGTGCTGGCGCTGACCTTGCTGCTGCTGGTGCCATTGAAGACCGTCCAGCCCTATGTCCTGACGGTCGATCGGCAGACCGGCGCAGTCGAACCCGCGATGACCTTGTCGGACGGGCGGCTGACTCAGAATGAAGCCGTGATCCAGGCACAACTGGCGGGCTACGTCGTGGCGCGCGAGACCTTCGATGCGACCGATCTGGCGCCGCAATATCGTCGGGTGCAGATCATGTCGGCGCGGCCAGTGGCAACCGCCTACGTGGCCGAGATGGCAGCGAGCAATCCGCAAAGCCCGCTCAACCTGCTGGGCCGCGGCGACACCGTCTCGATCCGCGTTCGAAGCGTGTCCCTGATCGGCGACGGAGCAGGCCTGGTCCGCTTCACTGCCAGTCGCCGGGCGATCGGCGCGGCCAGCGGGCAGGATACCAACTACGTTGCGGCGATCAGTTTCGGCTTCAATGGTAGACCGCTCCAGCCGACCGACCGGTTCGACAATCCGCTTGGCTTCCAGGTCACCCGGTACCGCCGCGACGCCGAAGGCTTCTCGCAGTGAGGTGCACCCTGATCCTGCCATTCGCAATCCTGCTCGTCGCCGCGCGCGTGCCCGAACCAACCGGGGCCGATCCACACATTCAATCGGTGTTGTTCCAGCCCGACGAAGTGATCCAGTTGCGCGGCGCATTGGGCTGGCAGATCATGGTCGAATTCGGGGCCGACGAGCGGATCGAGAATGTCTCGATCGGCGACGCGATGGCGTGGCAGGTCACGCCCAATAAGAAAGCGCGCAACTTGTTCCTCAAGCCGCTGATCAAGAATGCCGCAACCAACATGACGGTGGTGACCGACAAAAGGCGCTACACCTTTTCGCTCGAGACGCGGCCGCGCGCGCTGACCATTCCGTGGGTGGTACGGTTCGACTATCCGCGCGAGGTGGTCGAGGCGATTGAGGAGCCGCCGCCACCCCCCACTGTCCCGCTCAATTTTGCTTATGGAATCAGTGGCGACACATCGCTGCGCCCGTCACGTGTATGGGACGACGGGCTGATGACCTATTTTGAGTTTTCCGCAGAAAAGGCCATTCCCGCGATCTTCGCAGGCGGGCCGGGCAAGGACGAATCGATGGTCAATTCGTCGGCCCGCGGGCGGGTCATCGTGGTCCAGCAGACCGGATCGCGATTCACCCTGCGGACCGGCAAGAGATTGGCGACGGTGACAGCCGCCACGGGGAAACGCGATGAGTGAAACAGTGATGGTCAAGCGCCCGGCGGTGGCACAGGCGCCGGGCAAGACGCCGGTCGCGATAATCGTGATGACGTTCATCACGCTTGGCCTGGGCGTGTTCCTGTGGCTGACCGATGCGCGCGCCGCGCAGCAGGATCAGGATTCGTCCTTGCCACCGCTCCCCGTGGCGGCTGCTGGGACAACCCCGGCGCCGCTCAAGGTAGCAAGTCAGGCGGCGGCTCCAGCGGCCGTCCCGACCGGGTTTCAGATCCCCAACACCGGCCCCGTGACCTTGGTCGCGAGCCGGCCGACGCCGATGACCGGGTTCGAACCCGCCGTGTCGCAACTGATTGCGGTTGACCCGATGCGCGAACGCCTGCGCGCCCCGACTCTGGTGGTCGACATCGCACAGGCCGATCCGCAGCGGATGCCCGGATCAGTCGAGATTCGCAGCGATTCTGGCGGCTTGGCGAGCTCGACCACAGTGGTTGCGCCCGCTCCCGGCCCGGCCACCGATCGCAACTTGTCCGATACCGAGCGCTTTTCCGCGCGGGTGGGCGGCGAGGAAGTGGAAGTGGCGCGGGCCAAGCGCATGACTGGACTCGACCGGCTGGTGCCACAAGGCGCGGTGATCGGCGCAGTGATGGAAACCGCGCTCAATAGTGACCAGCCCGGCTTCGCCCGCGCCATGATCCAGCGCGACGTGCGCAGTTTCGATGGCTCGGCGGTGCTGATTCCGGCCGGGAGCCGGGTAATCGGCCAGTATAAGTCGGGCGTTGCGCAGGGTGCGTCGCGGGTGTTCGTGCTGTGGACCCGGTTGATCCGGCCAGATGGCGTGTCGATCGAGCTGGCGTCGCCAGCGACCGACGAACTGGGCCGCGGAGGGATTGGCGGCAAGGTCAACCGCCACTTCCTGCAACGCTTCGGTGGCGCCATCCTGACGACCGTGCTGAGCGCCGGGGTCAGCGCCTATTCGGCCTCGCGGTCGGGCGGGTCGACGATCTTCGTCGGCAGCGCGGGTGAGGCAGCCAGCCTGGCCGGCCAGGCGACGGGCAATGCCGACATTCCGCCGACCATCACCACCCGGCAGGGCGCGGCGGTGCGGATCTTTGTGGCGCGCGATCTCGATTTCTCGAGCGTCGGACCGGCGCGGTGAACGCTCCGCAACGAGTCTATCTCGACGCTTTCCTCGCGCCGCTCGCGTCGTATCTCGGGCGCGGCGACGTCACTGACTTGTACATCAATCGCCCCTGCGAATTGTGGCTCGACACGCGCGACGGCACCGAACGGCATGACGTGCCAGCGCTCGACGATGGATCGCTGTGGCGACTCGCGCGGCAGATTGCGGCATCGACCGACCAAGGGATCAATCGCGAGCATCCCTTGCTTGCGGCAACTCTGCCCGATGGCGCGCGCGTTCAGATCTGCGCGCCGCCAGCGACCCGGGGCCCCCTGATCGTTGCAATCCGCAAGCACAGCATGCCCGATTTGCGGCTCACCGATTACGAGCAGGCGGGTGCCTTCGCGCGAGTCGGCGAGGCGGCGCTCAAACGACAGGCGACCGACGACATGCTCGCCGCCATGCTCTCCGAAGGGCGGACATTCGAGTTTCTCACCGCCGCGGTCCAGACCCGCCAGACGATCGTCATTTCGGGCGGAACCGGAACCGGCAAGACGACCTTTCTCAACGCCCTGCTCAAGGAAGCGTCGGACCGCGAGCGGTTCGTGCTGATCGAGGATACGCCGGAAATCCAGCTCCACCACCAGAATGCCGTCGGCCTGATCGCGGTCCGCGGAAAGCTGGGCGAGGCATCGGTCACGCCCGCCGACCTGGTCGAAGCCGCGCTCCGCCTGAGGCCCGACCGGATCATCATGGGCGAGGTGCGCGGCGCCGAAGCGATCAGCTGGCTTCGCGCGGTCGGCACCGGCCATCCCGGATCGATCACGACGGTCCACGCCAATTCGCCCGAGGGCGCGATCGAGCAATTGGCGATGATGTCGATGTCGGCTGGGACCGAGCTTGGGCGTGCCGAATTGGTCGATTACATCCGCGCCACGGTCGACGTGTTCGTCCAGCTGGGTCAGGAAGATGGAGCGCGACTGGTCACCCAGGTGCAGTTCAGAGAATCCGCCTGACGAATGCCGGTCGATGGTTCAGAACCAGTCCCAGACTGATCGAACGGGTTGGTCCCCGGATTGCACACCGCCTTGCAGCGCCGGCGGAGGATCGGTGAGTAATTGTCGCCACGTCCAATTGCCCGACCCGATGGCCAGGAAGATTGTCCGCTCGCCTTCGGGCATCGGCACCAGACGCGGTCCCGCCATCGGCTCATCAAGGCACAGGTCGGGGATCGATCGGAGGTTTTGCTCGATTACTATGCGCGCTGGACCCAAAGGCTCGGCCGGCGCACTGGCCGTGTCGCTCCACCCGGCATTCCAGATTACCACCGCACCGGCAATCGAGCGATTCTCCAGCGGGGTGCTCGCTACGCCCGCCACCGCCGCCGGTTCAGCGAGAAGGGATTTCGCGACAAGTTCGAACGTAGTGCACCCTTCCCCTGCACCGGGTGGAGACGGAGCCTGTTCGATTGAGAATGAATCCTGCGAAATGATTCGTTTCGGATCGGCAATCTTGCTTGGCAGCGCCGGCGGCGGCTGGCCTTGCTGGTGCGCCGGGGCCAATGCGATCAATGACATTGCGCCGGCAGGTGCCACTACGACCGTTGGTCGTGATCCAATCGAAATGAACAGCGCGAACAGCAGCAGGTGCACCACCACCGCAACCGCCAGTGCGGCAAGGCGCTGCGACCGCGGAATGATCGTTCGAAGGCGCATCGGTCAGCGTGAAGCGATCACTTCACATAATTCCTGATCTGCAGATAATTGTCGTCAAAGCCGGCCACCGCCGCCAATTGTTCGCGATCAACGATCGCCAAACGCCGGTGGCTCAGCAGGATCAGGCCGTCGTTTCGAAGGCGTTGCAGCGTTCGGTTGACATGTACCGGGGTAATACCCGTTGTATCGGCCAGCGCCCTCTGGTTGATTGGCATTTCGAACGAGCCATCCTTGGCAACCTTGTCGATCCTTCTCAATCGAAGCTCCATCTCGCAGAAAAAGTGGCTGAGCCTTTGCTTCGCATTGCGCTGGCCAACGTTGAGCAGCCACTCGCGCAGGATCGCCATATCAAGCAGCGCGGCATACGACAGCGCTCGCTCGATCCGCGGATGACTTTCGAGGAGCGCGCCAAGTCTGTGGGCGGGAATCTTAATCACCTGAGCATCGCTCAGCAAGGCAACGCTATGATCGGGCTCGTTGATCGCGATAAAGTGAATGTCACACAGATCGCCTGGTATCAGATAGCCGAGAATCTGACGTTCGCCGCCGGGCAGCAATTTGTAACGACAGGCCATCCCTTGGACGATTAGATAGACATGCTCGCTAGGACTTCTCTCGTGAATCAGAATTTGACCAGCGCGCAAAAACTTCGGCGCGGGAAGCAATGCATCCAGCGCGTTGAATTCCGCGGCACTGAGATGCGCGAAATGCTCGAGTTTCCTGACAAGCGGATTGGACAGTTTGGCGCAGGCTGGACCAGCATCAGGCAAGGGGAAGAGCGCATCCGAGCAAAATTCCCGTCGAACGGGAAAGCTGTTGGCATCATCGCCGACAATCTCGAAGGCCGGCAGTGCGGAATACTCGCTTGCGGTTGAGCCTGTATATCTCAGCATCGCAAAACTCCGCCTGCCCGCGACCCTCTCGTCGGTCCTAGCAAAGCTACGAGTCGCATCGGGCGCCGGATGCAATATTCGCGATAATGTTAGTGGTCATAGGCGGGCCATGGCTCGGCCCCCCTCATCCCAAGGCATTCCGAGGTGCCTGACAAGGACTTTCGCTACGAGTCGTAACTAGAAAGCTTAGCGCAGCAAACCTGACTGGCAGGATCCGGGCCTACCGTTGGACCCCTCAGTGAACGGCCGGTACCAAAGGCCCGCGCCTGAAAGCAGATCGTCCGCTTGCGGCCAGAAGCGGTCACTCAGTCGGGTCCGGCTAGCGTCCGCTTTCCACCCACATCGGACATAAGGGCGAGTGTCTGCTATCGACCCAGAACAGACATTCAGGTTGTTTGCCTTTCAAGCGACGGTGCCCGACGTCGCCGCGCGGATGGCAAAGCTGTAGCAGCCAGCAGCGAGAAGAGGAGCGCAAAACTGCCGATGAATGTGAGTAACTGGCTCATAGATCCAGCGAGTGCAGTCAGTGGGTCTATCAGGTCCGACCTAGTCAGCTGCCACCGGATTACCTCGTTCAGAGGTAAGCAGAAGGCTGCCAGCAAGAAGGGCCATCCATTTCTAAAATCCCTCGCGAAAAAAAAGAGGCCTACGAACAGACCTATCGCCTGTCCTGTCATAGCGGCGGTTTGGAACCTGTAGAATGTCTCCGGACCTTCGATCTTGAACTGCGGAACGAAACTGATGAGTGCAAAAAACAGTGCAATGCCCATGAACAAGAGCGTGGTGCTCAAGAGGAACGAGCCATGCAGTTTTCGGCGTTTTTTTACTAAGAACGCGAGGAGGATGAGCAATCCCAATTCTACGGTGCCCATAACGTTCTGAACAATCAGGAAGTCACCTTCACCTGAAACCAATCCACGATGCGCTGAATGGACCGACAGCATGGCCGTAGTGGCCACCAAGAGCGGACCAGCAACCAACACAGTCAGTCCCACCTTCCTGTGCGTTTTGTAGCTCCCTCTTCCGATCAAGGTGAGCTGAAACAGAAGTAGGAACATCCAGACGAAAGCCGTCGCCACGTGAAGATGGTGATGAGGCTGTGGGTTGGCCTCGGCCCCAAAATAGATGCCCCAGAACCCGAGGACACTTATCACCATGACTGTCGCTATCAGCAGATACTCAAAGACATACTCTTTGATGCGCCTCATCCTCGCCCCCCGGATTTTCACACGAAGCTTAACCTAAAATGGCCACTGCTCCAATGTCCGTTTTCCACCCAAAACGGACACTAGGCGAGGGGATCAATCCCGGCTCCTGAATATTTCGCCCTATTTTAATAGGAGCGAGCAATGCCTGACCAAGATCCTCAGCCGGTAAGACTGGCTAGTTTGCGCGGTGCCAAGTTGGCATTGCGACCTATGCACGTCTGGGCACTGCGTGTGCGCTTACAGCTTACCCGCCGTGTCCGGGACCTGGCGCTTTTCGATCTCGCAATCGATAGCAAGTTGCGAGGCTGCGACGTGGTATCGCTTCGGCTGGGTGACATTCTTGTTGGCGGGGCAGTCAAGTCTCGCGCGATCGTCATTCAGCGCAAAACTGGTCGGCCGGTCCAATTTGAAATCACCGAGCAGACGCGGCGTTCATTGTCCGAATGGCTGAGGATCAGGCGAACAGCGAGTGATTGGATATTCCCAAGCCGAATGGACTTGAGACCGCCCCTTTCGACCAGACAATATGCGCGGCTCGTGAAGCAGTGGATCGACCTTCTTGGCTTGGATGGCTCGAGCTACGCAACGCATAGCCTTCGTCGGACTAAGGTGGCTTTGCTCTATAGGAAAACAGGCAACCTTAGGGCCTGTCAGCTCCTCCTGGGCCACACAAAGCTGGAAAGCACCGTGAGGTATCTTGGAGTCGAGCTAGACGACGCCTTGCAGCTTTCGGAGGGCTTGGAGATCTAGCGGCAGGAATGGGTGGAAAGCGGACATTGGCGGCGACAAACGCTCTGCCCAAGGAAGGAACGAGTTCTGCCCTTCGCCTCGATTCCGATAAGTGATAGTCCTCTCGCGGTTAACCAAGCTAAGGGGGAGAGCTATGGCGACGCTTACCGGGACGCATGCCGTCCCCAATGCTCGTATTGATCATCTTTCAGGAACACCGCGCGCAGGTTTCATAGATCGGTGGATCTACGTATTTTCTGCTGCGAGCTTTATTGCAGTCGTGCTGGCCGGCTTCATCCCCGTTTCGATGATGAAGATTGCGGCAGTCCAGGCTGGAGAACGCCCCCCATTCCCTCTGATCCTGCACATGCACGCTGTTCTTATGGGCTCATTCCTGATGTTGCTACTGATCCAGACGTGGCTGGTGGCAACCGGTCGATGCAATCTTCACCGCCGGGTTGGTATCGCCGCGTTTGTGGTGGCACCGGCGCTGGTAGTGGTGGGCTTCATTCTCGTCCCCACCATGTACCACCAAGTTCTGACCGCGTTGCAGACCGCGCCACCGGACGCGCGGACGAATTTTCAGCAAACGCTGCTGGTCAAAGAAAATATCATGCTACTTCAATTGCGGATCGGCATTCTGTTTCCGCTGTTCCTACTCATTGCGCTGAGAGCACGCGGGAAGAACGCCGGAATTCACAAGCGGATGATGATCCTTGCGACCGCAATAGCGCTGCCCGCGGGGTTTGACCGGATCAGCTGGATACCGAGCACCATGCCTTTGAGTCCGATGTCACCCGATCTCTACACACTGCTCGCCGTGACGCCGATGTTCATCTGGGACGTGATCCGAAACCGCAGCATTCACCCGGCCTATTGGATTTGGCTTGGCATCAACCTGCCGTTCGCCGTCGCAGTCCATGGATTATGGGACACGCCATGGTGGCATTCAGTTGCGCCGCGACTGCTAGGCTTTTGAAACGACTCGGAGAGGCGAAGCACGATGCGGCTTGGGCCAATGTCCGCAGTGGGTCGAAAGAAGACATTAGAGATTTGCTGCGGCGGGGGGTGTTTAGCTCTCCTGGGGTTTTCGACCAGGACAGCGGATCGGAAGTGAAATCCCTTCATCCACAATTCGGAAGCCGACCCCAACCCCACTGCGACTGATAGGGAGGGGTGGTGGTGCCTTTGAGATCATCAAGACGGAATGCGACGCTGAAGGTTCGTATTAACGCTATTACGGTTTTTTCTTGGAGCCTTCGCCCGCGCGCCCGCGCGCCCGCGCGCGAGGGGCCTTCCGCCTTTTTAGGCGTCAATAAACAAACTCGGAATGTTGCCGTGTCAGACCCACGGCGTGGGATAAAATGTGGGGAAACGATCTTACTGACTTGAAAAACTATCAAGTTTTCAATTGCGTAGATTACTTTATTCTACGGACACCCGCTCCGCCACTTCCTAATCGTGCCAGCTAAATCCATGCCGCTTGGCGAAATCGCCGGCCGCCGTCGGGCCACGCGTCCCGGCGGCGTAGGTTTCGGGCTTGGTCCCAGCTTCGGCCAGGGCGGCCCGAATTTCGTCGATCCATTGCCATTGCGCCTCGACCTCGTCGCGGCGGACGAACAGGGTCGGGTTGCCCTCGATCAGGTCGAGCAGCAGCCGCTCGTAGGCGATCCGGCGGCGATGATCGGCAAACGCGTCGTTGCGGCCAAGGTCGAGCGGAATCTCGCGCAGGCGGATGCCGTTGCGGTCGAGCCCCGGGGTCTTGGCCATCATCGTCAGACCGATCGTTTCCTCCGGCTGGAGCGAGATGATCAATTTGTTGGGCAGGGTCTTCGCGCCCCCCGCGGCGAAGATCGAGAAGGGGACGCGTTTGAACTGGATGGTGATTTCGCTGTGGCGTGAGGCGAGCCGCTTGCCGGTGCGCAGGTAGAACGGGACGCCGTTCCACCGCCAATTGTCGATTTCCGCCCGCAGCGCGACGAACGTCTCGGTGTGGCTGTCGCGGCCCAGCTCGCCGTCGTAACCCGGCACCGCGGCGCCATCGATCACCCCCGGCCCATATTGGCCGGTGACGCTGTCGCCGGCGATGGTGGCGGCAGTGATCGGGTGGAGCGACCGCAGCACCTTGACCTTCTCGTCGCGAACCGCGGTCGGGTCGAAGTCGGTCGGAGGCTCCATCGCCACCAGCGCCAGCAATTGCAGCATGTGGTTCTGGACCATGTCGCGAAGCGCGCCGGCGCCTTCATAATAATCGACCCGCCCTTCCAGCCCGACCGATTCCGCCACGGTGATCTGGACATGGTCGATATGCGCGCTGTTCCACAGCGGCTCGAACATCAGATTGGCAAACCTCAGCGCGAGCAGATTCTGCACCGGCTCCTTGCCGAGATAATGGTCGACCCGGAAAATCCGGTCCTCGGTGAACCGCGCGGCGACCGCGTCGTTGATCTCGCGGCTCGAGGCGAGGTCCGAGCCAAGCGGCTTCTCGAGCGCGAGGCGGACATTGTCCGAGGCAAGCCCGACCGCGGCGAGCCCGGCGATGACCGGTTCGAACAAATTGGGCGCGGTGGACAGGAAGATGGCGAGCCGCGGCTCGTCATCGCCGACCGCCTTGGCCAGTTTGACGAAACTCGCCTCGTCGTTGATGTCGAGTGGGACATAATCGAGCCGGGCGAGGAAGCGGGCGGCAACCTCCTTGTCGAAGAAACCATCGGGCAGATGCTCCTCGAGCGCTTGGGCCGCGAGGGTGCGGAAACCGTCAGCGTCGAGATCCGACCGCGCGGTGCCGACGATATTGAGATCGGGCGCGAGCAGCCCGTCCGAATCGAGCCCGTAGAGCGAAGGAAGCAGCATCCGGCGGGCAAGATCGCCGGTCGCGCCGAACATCAGGAACGCGGTGGATTTTTCAGCCATTCGGGAGATGTAGCGAGCGACACGCGAAATGGCAGCGAATTTCGCATGGCGCTGCGCTTTGGCTAAAGGGACGCATGAGCCCCGCACCCCAGATATTCGATTCGTGGAATCCCGCGGGTTGGCGTCACCATCCGGCGGCGCAGCAACCGGACTATCGCGACGCGGCGCTGCTGGCCGAGGTCGAGCGCTCGCTGGGGCAAGCAGTGCCGGTCGTGCGGATTGCGGAATGCGCGGCGTTGCGGGCGGCCGCCGCCCGGGTCGCGACAGGCCACGGTTTCATCCTGCAGGGCGGCGATTGCGCCGAGACGCTTGGCCAGGATCCGGTTGCGACCGTCACC
>JBKJNP010000040.1:0-2904 GCA_046593565.1 Sphingomicrobium sp.
GCTCGCTCGATCTGGGCGAGAGCGATTGCTCCGACGGGATCCGCGAAGCCGCGGTGGTCGAACTCGACGGCCATCATTACGCGCTGATCGTCGACAGCGTCGAGGATGTGGTCGAGGCGATGTCCGACCCCAGCCCGATCCGCGCGGCGATGGGCGAGGGCTGGGACCGGGTCGCGCTAGGCATGGTCGAGACCGACGAGGGCCCGTTGCTGCTGGTCGATGTCGCGGCGCTGATCGCCGGGCCATCGTCCGAGGCCCGCGCTGCCTAGAGTTTCGGACTTAAGTCTCTGGTTACCCTTTCGCTTTAGAACGGCGTTTGAATTGAACAGGATACAAGCATGAAGACCTGCCTAATCGTCGACGACAGCAAGGTGATCCGAAAGGTCGCTCGCCATATCCTCGAAACGCTCGATTTTCAGGTCGATGAGGCGGGTGACGGGCGCGAGGCGCTGACCCGCTGCGAGACGTCGATGCCCGATGTCGTGCTGCTCGACTGGAACATGCCGGTGATGAGCGGCATGGAGTTCCTCAAACTGCTTCGCCAGCGCGGTCACGATGACCAGCCCAAGGTGGTGTTCTGCACCACCGAGAATGACATGGCGCACATCCGCGCCGCGCTCGAAGCCGGTGCCGATGAATATGTGATGAAGCCGTTCGACCGCGAAACGCTCCACATCAAGTTGCAGCTCGTCGGCGTCGCCTGAGGCGCTCGCAATGACCCTGTCCCTCGCCAGATCGGGCCGCGCGTATCGCGGCCATGATTTGCCCCGAATCCGGCTGATGCTGGTTGACGATTCGATGGTCGCGCGCGCCGTTCTGTCGCGGATGATCGCGGTCGACGACGAATTCGAGATCGTCGCGGTCGCCGGTACGGCCGAGGACGCGATTGCGGCGCTCGGCCAGGTACGGGTCGACATCGTCATCCTCGATTTGGAAATGCCCGGGGCTGGAGGATTGAAGTCCATTCCCGCGATCCTCAAGGCGGCGCGTGGAGCCAAAGTGCTGATCGTCTCTTCGCTGGCCGAGGAAGGCGCGGAGGAAACCGTCGCCGCGCTCGCACTCGGTGCCGCCGATACCTTGCCCAAACCCGGCACCGGTCGCTTCAACGGACGCTTCTCCCAAGTACTGATCGGCAAATTGCGCGCGCTCGGCCGCGCCGACATGACCGGCACCGTACGCGGGCCGTCGGCGGAGGCGCCCGCGGTAGGCGCACTTCGGGCGATGAACGAGGGACCGGTCAAATTGCTCGCGCTCGGGGCCTCGACCGGCGGCATCCACGCGCTGACCAGCTTCTTCCAGGAGCTTCCGACCAAGATCGGCGCCCCGATCCTCGTCACCCAGCATCTTCCCGAACCCTTCATGGCCGTTTTCGCGCGGCAACTATCCGCCGCCGCGGGGCGCGAGGCGCTGGTCGCCGAAGATGGTTTGCGCCTGCTCCCCGACCGCATCGTCATCGCTCCTGGCAATGCCAGCCTGGCAATCGAGGTCGGCGGCGGCAAACTGATCGCGCGGCTGGTCCGCCAGCGCTCGGCCAGCGGCTTTCTGCCCTCGGTCGACCCGATGCTCGCCACTGCCGGGGCGATGCTTGGCGGCGCTGCATTGGGCGTGGTTTTCTCCGGCATGGGCCGCGACGGGCTGGAGGGTGCAATGGCGCTGGTCGGCGCCGGCGGGTCGTTGCTGGTCCAGGATGAAGCGAGTTCGGCGGTATGGGGCATGCCCCGCGCCGTGGCCGAAGCGGGTCTCGCTTGCGGGATATTGCCGCCGGTGCGGATCGCACGCCGGATCGCCCACCGAATCGGCATCGACGCATGCAAGTAAGCGACAGCTCCAGCCGGATCCTCGCCGGCCTGTTGGAGGCACGTACCGGACAGCAACTGACAATGAGCCGCCGCTGGCGGATCGAGACGGCGCTGTCGTCGCTACTCAAAGCCCGCGGCATCGCAACGCTCGACGAATTGATCACCATCCTCGTCATGGGTCGCGAGCCGGCGCTCGCCAATCTGGTCGTGGAGGCCCTTTTGAACAACGAGACCTATTTCTTCCGCGATCGCCAACCTTTTGACCTGCTGTCGGGCCAGTTCCTGCCCGCACTGGTCAAATTGCGCGGCGACAAGAAGCAGCTCAAGATCTGGTCGGCGGGCTGCTCGACCGGCCAGGAGCCTTATTCTCTCGCCATGCTGTTCGCCGAGGATGTGCTCAAATGGCAAGGCTGGACGATCGACATTCTCGGCACCGACGTGTCGAGTGCGATGGTCGACCGTGCCCGGGCCGGCACTTACACTCAGTTCGAGGTCCAGCGCGGGCTTGGAATCACCCAGATGATCCGCTGGTTTGCTGAATGCGACGACGGTTGGCGTGCGGCCGAGGCGCTTCGCCGCCAGGTCCGCTTCCAGGTCCACAATATCCTCGAAACGCCCCCACACCCCGGTCAGTTCGACATCATCCTGTGCCGCAACGTCCTGCTCTACCTCAGCCCTGAGAAGCGCACTGCGGCATTCGAGCGGCTGGCTTCGGCGCTGGCGCCCGACGGGGCGCTGATGCTCGGCGCGGGGGAAACGGTGATCGGCCAGACCACGCGCTTCGCCGCCGACCGCGAAACGCGCGGCCTCTACCGGCTGGTCGAAGGCCATAATGCCGACCGGCGGGGCACCCGCGCGGCCTGAAAAAGCTTGACGCCTGCGATCGCGAATGTGCCAGTAGACCATGGACTTCATCGATCGCCCCTCGCCGAATTTCGACGATCGGGCATTGCCGGTGACGATGATCGTGCTGCACTATACCGGCATGCCGGATTGCCAGAGCGCGATGGACCGAATGACCTCGCCCGAGGCGAAAGTTGCGGCCCATTATTGCATCGACGAGGACGGCACCGTCTATCGGCTGGTCGACGAGGATAAGCGCGCC
>JBKJNP010000220.1:0-4448 GCA_046593565.1 Sphingomicrobium sp.
TTTCTCGACCGATTACCAGCTCTATGCCGCCGCCGGTTATGCGGTGCTTTACACCAACCCGCGCGGATCGAGCGGCTATGGCCAGGCGTTCGCCGACGGGATCGAGAAAACCTATCCGGCGAGCAATTTCGACGACCTGATGGCGGCGGTCGATGCGGCGGTGGCCGGGGGTTATGCCGACAGCAACAATCTGTTCGTCACTGGCGGATCGGGCGGCGGGATCCTCACTGCGTGGATCATCGGCAAGACCAATCGCTTCAAGGCCGCCGCGTCACAGAAGCCGGTGATCAACTGGACCAGCATGGCGCTGACCGCCGACGGCGTTCCGTTCTTCGGCCCCTACTGGTTGGGCGGGCTGCCGTGGGAGAAACAGGAATCCTATTGGGCACGCTCGCCACTCAGCCTGATGGCCAACGTCAAGACACCGACCCTGGTGGTGGTCGGGAGCGAGGATTATCGCACCCCGGTGAGCGAATCCGAGCAGCTCTACGCCGCGCTGAAGCTGATCAAGGTGCCGACGATGCTGGTAAAGGTTCCGGACGCGAGCCATGGTTTCGCCGCACGCCCGTCGCAGTCGGCGGCCAAAGCGGCGGCAATTATCGCCTGGTTCGATAAATATCGGAACCGCTAGCCAAGTCCGGGCGTCGCGTTAGGGTGCGCGCGACCACAGGAGATTTTCAATGATGCGATCGACCTTGCTTGCCTTGGCCTCCACCCTTGCGCTGGCGACCGCCAGCGCCGGATCCGCGCAAACCGCGCAATTCGATACCAAGCGATTGTCCGACCATATTCGGGTGCTCGGTTCCGACGCGTTCGAAGGCCGCGCGCCCAATTCGGCCGGCGAGACCAAGACCGTCGCTTACCTGACCGATCAGTTCGCCAAGGCCGGACTCCAGCCGGGCGGAGTGATGGTCGATGGTAAGCGCAGCTGGACCCAGCCAGTGCCATTGCTCAAGTCGGAGTTTACCGCCGCGCCGAAGGTGGCGGTGAAACTAGGCGGGAAATCGGTAGCACTGACCCAGGGCGAGGAGATTGCGGTCCGATCGCCGACCAACGGCGACAAGGGGATCGACCTATCGAAAGCCGAGCTGGTGTTCGTCGGATACGGCGTCAAAGCAGCCGAGCGCGGGTGGGACGATTTCAAGGGCCAGGACGTTCGCGGCAAGGTGCTGGTTATGCTGGTCAATGACCCCGACTTCGAAGGCGGAGAAGGTGACTTTGGCGGCAAGGCGATGACCTATTACGGCCGCTGGACCTATAAATATGAGGAAGGCGCGCGGCAGGGCGCGGCCGGAGTGCTGGTGATCCACGAGACCGCGCCCGCGGCCTATGGCTGGGCGACGGTCAAGAACAGCAACACCAACACCATGTTCGATATCGTCCGCGCCAACCCGAAAGCCGAGCATCCGCCGATGGAAGGCTGGATCCAGCGCGACCTGGCGGCACGATTGTTCGCCGACAGCGGGCTCAGTATCGACGCGATGAAGGCGGCGGCGCGGCGGAAGGACTTCAAGCCTGTAACGCTGAAAGCGCGGATCGACGTCAAAGGCGTGGCCAAGACCGAAGTCATTACCTCGCAGAATGTCGTCGGGCTGCTGCCTGGCACCACCCGGCCCGACGAAACAGTGATCTACAGCGCGCATTGGGATCATCTCGGGATCGGTCAGCCCGACGCCAACGGCGACCGAATCTATAATGGGGCGATCGATAACGGCACCGGAATCGCGCACATACTTGAGCAAGCGCGGGCCTTCGCGAGCGGGCCCAGGCCCCAGCGGTCGGTGGTGTTCCTGGCGGTGACGGCCGAGGAGAAAGGTCTGCTCGGCAGCGAATATTATGCCGCCAACCCGATCTATGCCGCGGGCAAGACGGCCGGCGTGCTCAACACCGACGTGATGGGAGTGCAGGGCCCGGCGCGTGACTATTCGATCCGCGGCAACCAGAAATTCGGGCTGCTTGATATCCTTGTCGACGAAGCGACCAAGCGCGGTCGTCGTTATACCCCCGACCCCAGGCCCGAGACCGGCGGTTTCTTCCGATCCGACCATTTCACCTTCGCCAAGGCCGGCATTCCGGCGCTGAGCCTGTCGCCCGGGCAGGACCTGATCACCGGCGGCGTGGCGCGGGCGCAGGCCTATCAGGCCGACTATACCGCGCGCCTCTATCACCAACCCGACGATGAATGGTCGGCCGACTGGGACCTGACCGGCATGGCGGCGGATGCCGAACTGCTCCACGCGGTCGGCCTGCGGCTGGCCAACAGCCTCGACTGGCCCAATTGGAGCGAGGATAGCGAATTCCGCGCGGCGCGTGATCGCAGCGCTGGAGAGCGGAGCGGTGCGGCCGCCAGTCCGCCGCCGCCGCCCCCCGCTGAACCAGGCGAACGGGGCTGACGGCAACATTTGTTCCTGCTATGTTCCAGCACGAATCGAGAGGGAGCAACAACATGGCCGCTGACATCACTTTCTACACCAACCCCATGTCGCGCGGGCAAATCGCGCGCTGGATGCTCGAGGAAGTGGGCCAGCCCTACGACGCCGAGATCATTGGTTATGACGTGATGCACGACGATGCCTATCGCTCGATCAACCCCATGATGAAGGTCCCGGCGATCGTTCATCGCGGCCAGACCGTGACCGAATGCGCCGGGATCATCGCTTACCTCGCCGAGGCTTTTCCCGAGGCCGGGCTGGCACCGCGCGACGCGGAGAAAGCCGCTTATTATCGTTGGCTGTTCTTCGCCGCGGGACCGATCGAGCAGGCCGTGACCAACAAGGCCAACGGGTTTGAACCGACACCCGAAAAGGGCCGCATGTTTGGCTATGGCAGCTACGACCTGGCGGTGAACACATTGGCCGACCGTGTCGCGGGCAACGCCTTTGTCTGTGGCGAACGGTTTACCGCGGCCGACGTTTATGTCGGAAGCCAGGTGCTGTGGGGCACGCAGTTCGGTACCCTTCCCTCGCTTCAGCCGTTCCTCGATTATGGCGCGCGGCTGTCCGATCGTGAGGCCTACAAAAAGGCCAAGGCGATCGACGGGAAACTGATCGCGGAGATGCAGGCCGCGACTGCAAGCTGAGGGAACATAGATGGACCAGGATCAGCGCCAGCAGGCGATCGAACTGTACGACCGCTACACGCATGAAGGCATGGACCGGCGCTTGTTCATGGCACGGATGACCGCCATCGCCGGAAGCGCAGCAGCCGCCACTGCGCTGATCTCGACGATCGCCGCCGATCCCGCCGCTGCCGCGATCGTCCCCGTCGATGACCGGCGGCTGCGGACGATGACGACCAAATTGCTCGGCACCAATGGCCTGCCGCTTTACACCGCTTACACCGCCGAACCCGCCAACCGTGCGCGGGAGGCATCGGTGATCGTGATCCACGAAAATCGTGGCCTCAACGACCATGGCCGCGATGTCGCACGGCGGCTGGCTCTGTCAGGATTTCACGCGGTCGCGGTCGACTGGCTATCGCCGCTGGGCGGAACTCCGGCGGACGAGAATGTGGCGCGCGACATGATTGGCAAGCTCGACCTCAGCGCGTCGACGGCCCATGCGGTGGCGATGCTCGACCAGCTCGCAAGGCGCAAAGGCGGTAACGGCAAGGTCGGGGTGGTCGGATTTTGCTGGGGCGGGGCGTTCGTCAACCGTCTGGCGGTCGCGGCCGGCACCAAGCTCGACGCCGGCGTGTCTTATTACGGTGTCGCGCCGGATCCGTCGGAAGCATCGCGAGTGACGGCCCCACTCGTCATCCAGCTCGCAGGGCTCGACGAACGGGTCAACAAATCCGCCTTCCCTTGGATCACCGCGCTTCGCGCGGCGGGCAAGCCGGTCAAATATTTCAACTATGACGGGGTCAACCACGCCTTCAACAACGAAACGTCGACCGAGCGCTATAACAAGGCCGCGTCCGACCTGGCGTGGAAACGCACCATCGCCGCATTCCGGGCCAACCTGACCTGACCCCCGCTCATTCGCCATTCAGGATCGCGATGCTTATCGCCTGCCGGGGTATTAATCAGGGTCCAAGTGAATGAAGTCGCTTGATTTTCCGTCCATCGTTAGCAGCTTTCACAGCGCGTCGAACGACATGCTGGCGTCGATTCTCGACCAGAGCGCGGACTGCATCAAGGTGATCGGACCCACCGGCTCGCTCGACTTCATGAACCGCAACGGCCGCTGCGCAATGGGAATCGACGACTTCGCCCTAGTTGCCGGGAAGGACTGGTGGGATATGTGGCCAGAAGAAGCCCAGCCGCTCATCCGCGATGCCGTAGCCAGAGCGCAAAATGGCGAGAATAGCCGTTTCGAGGCGTTCTGCCCGACCGGCAAGGGCGAGTCCCGCTGGTGGGACGTGTCAGTCGCCCCGCTGCGCGACGAGCATGGCACGCTGAAAGGCCTGATCTCGATCTCGCGCGATATTTCAGGCGACATCGTGGCGCG
>JBKJNP010000023.1:0-8362 GCA_046593565.1 Sphingomicrobium sp.
CATGGGCGGCGCCACCCATGTCCTTCTTCATCAACCGCATGCCGCTGGCGGGCTTGAGGTCGAGACCGCCGCTGTCGAAGCATACGCCCTTGCCGATGATTGCGACGCGCGGCGCATCGTCGCGGCCCCAGCGAAGCTCGATCAGCCGCGGGCTGCGATCGCGTGCTGCACCGCGCCCAACGGCGGCGATCATCGGATATCCGCTGTTCAGTGCATCGCCGTGGGTCAGCTCGATCTTGGCGCCAAATTCCTTGGCGAGCGCGCGCGCCGCAGCTTCAAGGTCGGCCGGACCCATGTCAGACGCCGGAGTGTCGACCAGGTCGCGAACCAGTGCGGTCGAGACGGCGAGACGGACCATCGGTTCGATGGCTGCGGCCTGCTTGGTCAACAGGATGCGCTCGCCATGCTCTGGGACCGGCGTGGTCTTGTAGCGGTCGAAGCGATGCTGTCCGAGGAGCCAGCCGAGCGCTGCGATCCCGGGATCGCCCTTCGCCAGGCGATAGGTCCCGGCGGGCAACGCTTCGCCGAGCCGGGCAAGGCACCACGGCGACAGGTCGGCCAGCTTGGCGACGGTCGCGACGACCTCATATTCGCCGCCATCGAGCGGCAGCAGTGCGAATTGATAGCCGGTCTTGCCGTCGAACCGCAGCGCCTCGAGCAGATGGCGCCACGCCGCCGACTGGCGCTTGGCCCACGCTCCGAAAGCGTCCTTGTCGACCAGGTGAATATTGCGCGCAGGCCCGCCGCGGTCGGGCCGAAGGAGCGCTTCGAAATCGGTCATCAGTCGCCTGGCTCGACCAGGAATTGTTCAATTCGCCCGCCCGGGCGCGGCTCGATAAAGGACGAGATTGAAAGCGTCTGGGTGGGGTAGGTCACCTTATACCCCTGGATCAGAAAACCACCGCGCGGTTGCGGATCGCCCTCGGCTGCAAAAGCCGTCGGCTCGCCGAGCGGTCCCAAGCTGCTGCGAAAATCGGCGAGCACGGTCGGACTGAAGTAATAATTGGCGTTGGCCGTGAGCAATTTACGATCAAGCGTCCCTGAGCGCAGTTGATCGAACAAGGTGCGGACCAGCGCTGCCCGAGCGGCGGCAGCGGGGTCTGCTGCTGGCGGCAGGATGATCTTGGCAATGCCGCGCGAAATGTCGCCATAAGCGCCGCCCGACCAGCTGTTGGTCATCACGGTGATCGCCGCTCGCTCGGTCGGAAAGACGGTGTTGCTCGACAGGAAACCGACCGATTCGCCGGTGTGCGCGATGACGCGCCGCCCCGCCGCAGTGCGCGCCGACACGCCAAGGCCATAGCCGGTGTCCTTGCCATCGATCAATTTGGTGGTCGTTTCCTGGGCTTCCCAATCCTCCTTTGGAAGCAAGGTGCGATCGATCCGCGCAATGTTCCACTTGGCGAGGTCGGCGGCGGTCATCGACAGCTCGCCAGCGGCGTAAAGCCAGCCGTTCGCGGGCGGGGTTACGGGCCGCACCGGACCAAGCGCGTTGCGGCCGTAACCGTGCGGGAAGCGCGGACCATTGGTCGCATCAAGGTCTTCGACACTGGTCATTCCCAGCGGATTGAAGATGCGGCGCTTGAGGAAGGCGAGCAGCGGCTCGCCCGCGACTTGTTCGACGATCATCCCGGCGACGACATAGCCGGTGTTCGAATATTGCCATTGCGTGCCGGGTTCGAAGTCGAGCGGCTTCTTAGCCCAGCGATCAACGATGCCCTGCGGCGTGGTCGGGGTCGCCATCTCCGGGAAACTATAATCCTGCGGCCAATAATCCTGCAGGCCCGAGGTGTGGTCGAGCAATTGGCGAAGCGAAATCCGCTCGCCGCCGCTGATCCCGGGAAGATATTTGGCGACCTTGTCATCGAGGTCGAGCTTGCCGTCGTCTTCGAGCAGCAGCATCGCCGCGGCGGTGAACTGCTTAGAATTGGAGGCGATCTGGTAAGCGAGGTCGGGGCGCGCGACGGGGATCGTCTCGGAGGCCTTGCCATAGGCCTTGGTCAGCACCAGCTTGCCGCCACGGACGATCGAGATTGAGGCCGACGGCACCAGCTTGTCCGCGAGTGCCTTGGTCACCAGCGTGTCGATCTGGGCCTGTTCGGCGGCGGTAATGGGCTGCGCTAAGGCAGGGGCAGCGAGAGCGAAGGCGCCAAGCGCGAATGCAAATTTGATCATGCGCCCACGCTAGGGAGCTTTGCTAAGCCGTCAACCGGCGAGCGCTACTCCGAACAGGTCATGCTCGTCGGCGTCCTCGATGCTGACCTTGACGATGTCGCCGGGGACGAGGTGGCCGGCATCGCGCAGGTGAACGTCGCCGTCGATTTCGGGAGCGTCGGCCTTTGAGCGCCCGGTGGCGCCATCACCTTCGACCGCGTCAATCAGGACGTCGAGCGTCGATCCGATCTTGGCGGTAAGCTTTTCGGCCGAGATGCGCGCGGTCAATTCCATGATCCGCGCATAGCGGTCTTCCTTGACCTCTTCAGGTACCGGGTCGGGCAGCGCATTGGCAGCGGCGCCTTCGACCGGCTCGAAGCGGAATGCGCCGACTCGATCGAGGCGGGCCTCGCTCAGCCAGTCGAGCAGATATTGGAAATCCTCCTCGGTCTCGCCGGGGAAGCCGACCACGAACGATGAGCGGATCGCAATGTCGGGACAGACCTCGCGCCACTGGCCGATGCGTTCGAGCACGCGCGCCTCATTCGCCGGGCGCTTCATCGCCTTGAGGATCTTTGGACTGGCATGCTGGAATGGAATGTCGAGATACGGAAGCACCAGCCCTTCGGCCATCAGCGGGATGACGCGATCGACGTGGGGATATGGGTAGACGTAATGAAGCCGGACCCATGCGCCCAGCTTGCCCAGTTCGCGCGCGAGATCGGTCATGTGGGCGCGGACCGGTTCACCCTTCCACGGCCATGATGCGTGCTTCAGATCGAGGCCGTAGGCGCTGGTGTCCTGGCTGATCACCAATAGCTCTTTGGTCCCGGCGGCGACGAGCTTTTCGGCTTCGCGCAGGATCGCGTCGGGGCGGCGGCTGACGAGGTCGCCACGGATCGACGGGATGATGCAGAAGGCGCAGCGGTGATTGCAGCCTTCGCTAATCTTGACGTAGCTGTAATGGCGCGGGGTGAGCTTGAGGCCGGCGCCGATGTCGGCGCTGGGCACCAGATCGAGGTAGGCGTTGGGGATTGGCGGGGCGGCTTCGTGGACTGCGGCGACGACCTGGTCATATTGCTGCGGGCCGGTGATGGCGAGCACCTGCGGGAAGCGCGCGCGGATGACATCGGCCTCGCGCCCCATGCAGCCGGTGACGACAACCCGGCCATTCTCGGCAATCGCTTCGCCGATCGCCTCGAGGCTTTCCTCCTTGGCGCTGTCGAGGAAGCCGCAGGTGTTGACCAGCACGACGTCGGCGCCGGCATAATCGGGCGACATCTGATAGCCGTCCTGGCGGAGCTTGGTGAGGATGCGCTCGGAATCGACCAGCGCCTTGGGGCAGCCGAGCGAGACCATGCCGACACGCGGCGGGGAGGGGAGTGTGGTAGCCATGGGAAGCGGCGCCGATAGCGAAGTTATGCGGCAAAAGCGAGGCGGCATGACTATAGGCGGATTGATGAGGATCGAGATCACCAAGGGACGGGGCGAGGACTCAATTGCGGCGGTGCGCGGCGATGGCAGCCGCGTGGAGACAAGCCTTCCGCACAAGGGACCTGTGCCGCACGATGCGGTGCATCTGTTTGTCGAGCGCGGCTTGGGCTTCCGCGACGGCTTTTGGGGGCACGTCGCGCGCGGTATCCACCCCGAGGCGATCGCGGCGATGGCCAAGGCGGGGGGCCACGCCAGCGCATCGCGCGCTGAAATTCCCGATGTTGCCATCGTTGAGATGATCCAGGCCGAGCGGCTGGTCGAATGTTTCGAGGCGGATCTGTGGGGCGGCGGCGGCGCGGACGCCGATTTGCTCAGCGTGGCGGCGGCGGGGTGCGCCGCGTCGAAGGTGCCGATGCTCGAGCTCGACGCGGCGGCGGTGGGGCGGATTCGCGGGGAGATTGCGCGGTTCGCCGAGGAATGGCGGGCGGCGCCGATCGGCTATGCGGTCAAGTTCGATTGGCCGGCCATCGACGCTTGAGCCCGACCCCCGTGGGCGGCTAAGGTCTCAGCTTCCATTCGCCCAAGGAAATTTGCATGCGCATCGCGATGATCGGGACCGGCTATGTCGGATTGGTGTCGGGCGCCTGCTTTGCCGATTTCGGTCATCATGTGACCTGCGTCGACAAAGATCCGGCCAAGATTGCCGCGCTGGAGGCGGGAATCATGCCGATCTGGGAGCCGGGGCTGGAGGCACTGGTGACGGCCAATGCAAAACGCGGGCGGCTCGAATTTACCACCGATCTTGTGGCCGGGATCGAGGGTGCGGAGGCGGTGTTCATCGCGGTTGGTACGCCGTCGCGGCGCGGCGACGGGCATGCCGATCTGACTTACGTTTATGCTGCGGTGCGCGAGTTGGCGAAGGCGCTGAGCGGGCCGGTGGTGGTGGTAACCAAATCGACCGTTCCGGTGGGGACGGGCGACGAGATTTCGCGAATTTTGGCGGAGGAAGGCGCGCCCGCGGGGACCAGCGTTGCCTCCAACCCCGAATTTTTGCGCGAAGGGGCGGCGATCCGCGACTTCAAGATCCCCGACCGGATCATCGTCGGCGCGGAAGACGAGCGGGCGCGCGAGGTAATGCGCGAAATTTACCGGCCATTGTTCCTTAATCAGGCACCAATCGTGGTTACCGGACGGCGCACGGCAGAGCTGACCAAATATGCCGCCAACGCCTTTTTGGCGATGAAGATCAGCTTCATCAACGAGATGGCAGATTTGTGCGAGGCGGTCGGGGCCGACGTCCAGGAGGTCGCGCGCGGGATCGGGCTCGACAACCGTATCGGCAGCAAATTCCTCCACGCCGGGCCGGGCTATGGCGGGAGCTGCTTTCCCAAGGACACGCTGGCGTTGCTTCGTACCGCCGAGGAGGCAGGGGTGAAGCAACGGATCATTGCGACGGTGGTCAGGGTCAACGACGATCGCAAGGCGGGAAATGCCGAGCGGGTGCGCGAGGCGGTCGGGGGCGACCTTACGGGCAAACGCATCGGGGTGCTCGGGCTGACCTTCAAGCCCAACACCGACGACATGCGCGACGCGCCGTCGATCCCGCTGATCGAGGGGTTGCTCGCGGGCGGGGCGAGTGTGGTGGCGTTCGACCCGGTCGGGCGGGAGCAGGCCGAGCCTTTGCTGCCGGGGATTGAATATGCGGCCAGTCCTGAAGCGGTGGCCGACGGCGCCGATGCACTGGTGGTGGTGACCGAATGGGACGAGTTTCGCGGCATCGACCTGGGCGAGATAGCGCGGCGGATGCGCGGCAAAGCGCTGGTCGACCTGCGCAACGTCTATGATCCGGCCGAGGCGAAGCGCGCGGGGCTCGACTATCGCGGCATCGGCCGCGGGAATATTTCACCGCGACAGGGAACTTAGCACCTGCAACATCCTTGGTGCACATCGGAGTGTATATGGACCGGAATGACAGCGACCTGAAGATCGCGGTGATCGGGCTCGGCTATGTCGGGCTGCCGCTGGCGGTTGCGCTGGCGAAGAAATTTGCGGTGGTCGGGATCGACGTCAATCTGGCGCGGATCGCCGAACTGCGCGCGGGGAGCGACCGCACCGGCGAGATCGAACCCGCGATGCTGGCCAAGTCGAGCCTGGCGTTCGCCTCCGATCCCGAAGCGGGGCGCGGGGCGGACATGTATATCGTCACCGTGCCCACCCCGGTCGATGCCTCCAACCGGCCCGACCTGGGCGCGGTCGAGGCGGCGACGCGGACCGTGGCGGGGCTGGTCGATACGGCCAGATGTCCGGTCATTGTCTATGAAAGCACGGTCTATCCCGGCGTCACCGAGAATGTCTGTGGTGGCCTGCTGGCCGAGGCCGGGCTGGTACGCGGGCGCGATTTCAAGCTCGGCTACAGCCCCGAGCGGATCAACCCGGGCGACAAGGTCCACACCGTCGACAAGATCATCAAGGTCATCGCCGGGGAGGATGAGGAGACGGTCGAGACGCTGGCGCGGGTTTATGGCGCGATCACCAGCGCCGGGGTGTTTCGCGCGGCATCAATCCGTGCCGCAGAGGCGGCCAAGGTGATCGAGAACGCCCAGCGCGATATCAACGTCGCCTTCATGAACGAAGTCACCCAGATCATGGCCGAGATCGGCGTATCGGCGTGGGACGTACTCGACGCGGCCAGGACCAAGTGGAACTTCCTCGCGTTCGAGCCGGGACTGGTCGGCGGCCACTGCATCGGGGTCGACCCATTCTACCTCAGCCACCTCGCCCAATCACTCGGCCATCATCCGCAGGTGATCCTGGCCGGGCGCGAGACCAATGACGAAATGGGCGGCTGGATAGCCGATCGGCTCCACGCCCATCGCGGCGGCAAATCGGGCAAGGTTTTGCTGATGGGCCTTTCGTTCAAGGAGAATGTGCCCGACTTGCGCAACAGCCGCTCGATCGACCTGTTCCGGCGGCTGACCGAGCTTGGCCACGAGGTGGCGATCGCCGACCCGCATGTCGACGGCGCCGAGGCCGAGGGTCAATATGGGCGCACGCTGTCGGATCCGGGCGAGGGACCGTACGATCTGGTAATCGGCGCGGTTCGGCACGAAGCCTATCGCGACCTGTCGGCCGCGGCCTTGGGCGCGATGCTGGGCAAAGGCGGGACGCTGGCCGATATCAAGGGCATGTGGCGCGGCCACGGGCTTGCACAAACGCTGGATTACTGGACACTCTGAATGATGTTCCAGACCGTCCCGAACAACGCGACCAACAAGCTGGCATTCGTGCTTCGCCGACGGTTCGAATTCGGGGTGACCTTGCTGCTCGCGGCGATCGTGCCATGGGCGGCGATGCGGTGGTGGATTACCGATATTACCTTTGATGCGGCGGTATTCCACAACAGCCTGATCGCCAATGTGCTGGCGATCTGCCTGGCGCTGTGGATCCGAATTTCGGTCAGCACCTATCCCGGCATCCGCGCCGGCCAGATCGTGCTTCCGGCGGTATTCGTCGCGCACAGCACCATGCTGATCCTGCTGGTTCTGGCGCGGATCCCCTATCACCGGCCGTCGCTGGCGCTGGGCTTCGCGATCCATCTTTTGATTGCCTTCGCCATCTATTTCTTCGTCTCGCGGCGGCTCAGGCCGCGGATCGCGATCGTGCCGGGCGGCAATACCGACCAGTTGCGGCAGATCGACCGGGTCGATTGGCGGATGCTGACCGCCCCCGAGCTTCACCGGGTGCGCGAATGCCATGCGATCGTCGCCGATTTTTCCGATTTGCCCGACGAATGGGAAGCGTTCCTGGCCGACGCCGCGCTGGAAGGCCGGATGGTCTACCAGGTCCAGCAATTGCTCGAATCACTGACCGGGCGGGTGCAGGTGCGACATTTGTCGGAGAACAGCTTCGGCAGCCTGGTCCCGGCGCGAGCTTATTCGGCGATCAAGCATCTCGGCGACTGGCTGCTTGCGGTGGCGGTGCTGCCGATCCTCGTCCCCGTGCTGGCGATCACCGCGCTGGCGATCAAACTGGTCGATGGCGGGCCGGTGCTGTTCCGCCAGCGTCGCACCGGGCGGAAGGGCCGCCAGTTCTGGGTGACCAAATTCCGCACCATGGAGGTTGCGGGCGCGGTCGAGGACCAGCGGCGCGCAGCGATGACCGACGAGGACGATGTGCGGATTACCAGGCTAGGGGGGTTCCTGCGCCGCAGCCGGATCGACGAATTGCCGCAGGTTTGGAATATTTTGAAAGGCGAGATGAGCTGGATCGGCCCCAGGCCCGAGGCCGAAGTGCTGTCGGCATGGTATACCGGAGACATCCCCTTCTACCGCTATCGCCATGTCGTGCGGCCGGGAATTTCGGGCTGGGCGCAGGTCAACCAGGGCCATGTGGCGGAGGTCGACGACATCCATCTGAAGCTGCAGTACGACTTTTTCTACATCAAATATTTCTCGCCCTGGCTCGACATTCTGATTGTGTTCCGGACGATGCGGACGATGCTGACGGGGTTTGGGTCGAAATAGGCGATTGTTGCTGAATTTCTGAGGGGGAGCGTAGTTTCATGAAGTATCTGTTTGAACTGGCCGTCGCTGGCGCATTGATTTTGTCCGCGGGTTCGGCGAGCGTCGCACAGGCGCAAGTCCCGGCCGATCGGCGAATCTACCGTTATTGCTATTCCCACGACCTGAAAACAAAGACGGTGCGCTACAGTCAGGTGTTTCCTGCGGACATCCACAAGCGCGCCGAAACGGAAAATGCGTTCTCCGCATTCCTG
>JBKJNP010000032.1:0-5583 GCA_046593565.1 Sphingomicrobium sp.
TGCTGCTTCGAGTGCCTTTGCGCGATCCATATTTCCCGATTCTCCGGTCGTTCCGACGACTTTCAGCTGCGCTGCCATGACCCCTGTCTCCTCGTCAATCGATCAACTTGATGCCGACCTGATTAAGCATGACGTATACGCTTTGTTCTAGTAGAACAAGTAGGGAACATTGAGAAATTAAAGGGCGTTCGTTTCCATCGCCGCTTCAATGGCCGGGGTCACTCGGTCGATGGTGTAAGGCTTGTCGATCATCGGCACGGCGGCGAATTCGGGCGGCGGGGGGTCGACGTGACCGCCGCTGGCGAGGACGAACGGGATGCCCAGTTCCCGCAATCGCGCGGCCACCGGCCAGACGCTTTCGCCCTTCAGATTAACGTCGAGAATCGCGATGTCGAAATCCGGGCCGTTGCAGGCGGCGAGCGCCTCACTGACGGTTTCGCAGATCGCGCTGACCTGATGCCCCAGGGACAGGAGGAAATCCTCCAGCATCATGGAGATCAGGGGCTCGTCCTCGACGATCAAGATGTTACGCTGCTTACTCACGAGGCCGTGAATAGCAGTCGTTTCGCCTGTGACCAGTGCTATTTTGCGGGCGCGGTCGCGAGTGCCGTGCGGACGGCCTCGGCAAGCTCGATCATCGAGAAGGGTTTGGGCAGGAAAGCGACATTGTCGATGTCGATTGACTTGCGCAACTGCTCCTCGGCGTAGCCCGACATGAACAGGATCGGCAGGTCGGGCCAGTCCTTGCGCGCCGCGCGGACCATGGTCGGTCCGTCCATCAGCGGCATGACGACGTCGCTGATCAGCAAGTCGACCGGTTCGCCGCTGGCCAGCAGCTCGAGCGCATCCTCGCCGTTGCTGGCGCTCATCACCTTGTAACCGTGTCGGGTCAGGCCGCGCTCGGTGACGGTGCGCACCATATGCTCGTCCTCGACCAGCAGGATGGTGCCCGAGCCCCACAATTCGCTTTCCTTGGGCTTGGCAGGGGCTCGCGCCTTGGTCGCGCGAACTTCGGCCTCGTGGGCGGGGAGGTAGATGGTGAAGCAGGTCCCCTCCCCGACCTTGGAGTCGGCGAAGATATACCCGCCCGACTGCTTTACGATGCCGTATACGGTGCTGAGGCCGAGCCCGGTGCCCTTGCCGACTTCCTTGGTGGTGAAAAATGGCTCGAACACCTTGCCCAGCACATTGGGCGCAATCCCGGTGCCGCTATCGGTGATCGACAATGCGGCATAATCGGCGACGGGCAAGATGTCCGAGCCGAGCTCGGCGACCTGGTCGGCCTTGACCGAATACGTCTGGATGGTGAGCGTTCCGCCACCCTTGCCCGCCATCGCATCGCGCGCATTGACCGCGAGGTTGACGATCACCTGCTCGAGCTGGCCAGGGTCGGCGCGGACCGGGAACAGGTCACGGCCGTGCTTCAATGCCAGCTGCACCGTCTCGCCGAGCAGGCGTTTAAGCAGATGCGACACTTCGGCAACGACGTCGGGCAGCTGCAGGACTTGCGGGCGAAGCGTCTGCTGGCGCGAGAAGGCCAGCAATTGCCGGGTCAGCCCGGCGGCGCGGTTGGAGTTGGACTTGATCTGCTGGATGTCGTCATAATCGCTGTCACCCGGCGTATGGCGCATCAGCATCAGGTCGCAATGGCCCATGATCGCGGTCAAAATATTGTTGAAATCATGCGCCACGCCGCCCGCCAGTTGCCCGACCGCCTGCATCTTGGTCGCCTGCGCAACCTGGCGCTTCAGCTTCGCTTCCTCGCTATTGTCCTTGAGCAATAGCAACACCGCCGCATCGCCGAGCCCACGCAATCCCGCCACGGTCAGCGCGACTGGCTCGCCCGGCTGGGCATTGAGGCGGATCGGCAGATCGCGCGACATCGCCGGGCCGCGTGCATTACGGCGCACCGCGTCGGCGACCGGGCCCTTGTCTTCCTTCGCGACCAGGTCCCCGGGATAGGTAGTGGCCTGACCGTCGACGATTCCGCCAGCGGTCTTGAACGCCTTGTTCATGGTCAGGAAGCGCCCGTCGCGATCGACCAATGCAAGGCCGATCGGAAGCAGTTCGAGCAAGGCCTGGACGTTGGCGCTGTCGGGCTGCGATGGCTCGACCCGGTCGATCAACAGCATCAGCCCGGCGCCATCGCCCTTGTCGGCATCAACCGGGACATGGACCAGCCGCATCGGCGGAGCGCGCTCGCCTTCGCTCACCAGGCGCAACGTGTCGTCTCGCGCATCGACCAGATCGGTGAAGTGGAGCGGGTGATCCGGGGCAGCGCCCGCCGCGGCGCTGATCGCGCGCTCGATGAACAGGCGATTGGCCGCAACCACCAGCCCGTCCGGATCGACCGCGGCGGCAAGCACCCCGCTGCGCGCGAATAATTCGCCCTCCACATCGTTGACGCGCTTGACCAGGGTGCCGAGCAAATCAGGCTCGCCGCGCTCAAACCTCCAGAGGAGCAAGTCGCCTCGCGCGCCGACCCGCTCGACCCGCACTGGCGCCTGCTGATCGCGCAGGACAAGGCCGGCCGAGCTTGCCTGCCCGTCCCGCCAGGCGGCGGCGCGCAGGTCGGCGAGTGCGGTACGCGCGTCATCGTCGGCGCCGACCTGTTCAGGCAGGCTATCGCCAAACCGGCTGCGGTACGGCGCGTTGGCCGACAGCAAGCGGCCGCTGGCGTCGCTCAGCGCAGCCCCGTCGCGCGACAGGTTGAGGATCGCCGCGGCAAGGCCGTAATCGGGCACCGGCAGCGGCGCCACGGTCACCGCGGCGCGAACCGACCGGCGCTCTAGCACGAACGCCGCGACCAACATCGCCACTACACCGGCAAGGAACAGGCCGGCGAACATCGGCTCGCCGACCGCGGCAAACAGCAGGGCCCCACTGCCCGCCGCTGCCGCGACCAGAGCGGGCACCAGCCAGCTCAGGCCGCCGGGCGGCTCGGCTTCGAGCAAAGCGATCTGCCGGTCGAGCATCTAGGGACGAGACCCCGCTACCATATGCGGACGCGTTTCTCGGGCGCGAGGTAGAGCGTCTCGCCCGATTTGGCGCCGAACGCGCTGTACCAGGGGTCCATGTTGCGGACCACCGCGACACGCTGCTCCGACGGCGAATGCGGATCGGTGATCAGCCGCTGGCGAAGATTGGCCTCGCGGTAATTGCGGCGCCACACTTGTGCCCAGCCAAGATAGAAGCGCTGGTCGCCAGTCGTGCCATCGATCACCGGGCCTTCCGACCCGCCAAGCGAGTGGCGATAGGCATCATAAGCGACCGTCACGCCGGCCAGGTCGCCGATATTTTCACCCAATGTGAAGGCACCCTTCACATTGGCGCCGGGGAAAATCTGGTAGGCGTCATATTGTGCGATGAGCTGCTTGGTCAGCGCCTCGAACGACTTGCGGTCGGCATCGGTCCACCATTCGTTCAATCGGCCACGCTCGTCATATTTGGCGCCCTGGTCGTCGAAATGATGGCTGATCTCATGGCCGATGACCGCGCCGATCCCGCCATAATTGACCGCCGGGTCGGCGTTGGGGTCGAAGAATGGCGGCTGCAGGATGGCGGCCGGGAAGACGATCTCCTGCATGCCAAAATTGGCGTAGGCGTTAACCGTCATCGGGGTCATCCCCCACTCCCACCGGCGGATCGGTGCGCCAAGCTTGGAAATATTGTCGGCATGGGCCCATTCGGCGGCGCGAATGGCATTACCGAGCGCATCGCCCGACCGGATTTCGAGCGCCGAATAATCCTGCCAGCGGTCGGGATAGCCGATCTTGGTGGTGAAATTGGCGAGCTTGGCGCGGGCGCGAACCTTGGTCGCGGGCGCCATCCACGTCAGCCCATCGATCCGCCGGCCCATCGCATCGACGACGTTGCGCACCAGCTCATCGGCCTTGGCTTTGGTTTCGGGCGGATAATAGCGTTCGACGTAAATCTTGCTGACGTCGTCGGATAATGCGCCGGTGACGAAATCGACCCCGCGCTTCCACCGCACTTCCTGTTCCGGCGTGCCCGACAGAGCGGTGCCGTAGAAAGCAAAAGTTTCCTTGTCGAACACGGTCGGAAGCACCGAGGAATAGCTGTCGAGGGTGCGGACCATCAGCTGGTCCTTGAGCACCTGCAACGGCGCGCGCGACACCAGCCGCGCGATGCCGGTGATTGCGGTCGGCTGGGCAACTATCACTTCGGTGACGGTCACTCCGCTGTCGGCGAGATAGCGCGCGAAGTCGAAGCCCGGCGCCATGGCGCGGAGCTTGGCAACGGTCATCAGATTGTAGGTCTTGGTTGCGTCGCGGCTGTCGGTGCGGGTCCACGACGCACGGGCAATGCCGGTTTCAAGGTCTAGAATTGCCTTGGCGCGGGCGGCGGGGTTGGGCCGCCCGGCGAGCGTCAGCACGTTTGTGAGGTGGGTCAGATATTGTGCCCGGGTGGCAGCGATCTTGGGATCGGCCGAAAGATAATAATCGCGATCGGGCATGCCGAGCCCGCTCTGGCCCATCTGGGCGACGTAGCGGTCCGGGTTCTTGTCGTCTTGGCCGACATAGAAACCGACCGGCCCGCCGATCCCGCGCTTGCCGGCCCTGGCGACCAATGAGGCATAGGCCGCATTGCTCGACAGAGCGTCGATCTCGTCGAGCCACGGTCTGATCGGGGTCAGTCCGCTGGCCTCGATCGCGGCGGTGTCGAGATAGGTCGCATAAGCGAGGCCGATTTTGTTCGACGGATCCTTGGCGGCCTCGTCGATGATCGTCCGCGTGCGTGCCTTCGACAGATCGTCGAGCAGGCCGAACATGCCGTAATTGGCCTTGTCGGTGGGGATCGGAGTGTTCTTGGCCCAGGTACCGTTCGAATAAGCGTAGAAATTATTGCCCGGCAGCACAGTCGTATCCATGCCGGCAGCATCGAAGCCATAGCTTCCCAATTGCGCCTTGGGCGCGGCCGGTGCGACGACCGCCGGCACTTCGGCCATCGGCGTGTCGGCCGCAGCGACGGGCGGCGTGGCCGTGGAGGCACAGCCTGCCAGCGCGGTGGTTGCGGCCAGGATCACGAACAGCTTGGTCATTAAATATCCTCCAATCGATCAAATCTCGCGCGCGAAAGCATCGACAAGCAAGCGATATTCGCGCCAGCGGCAAACGACGACCGGCGGGGCGGGAACGACGAATGGCGGAAAGCGGCTCAGCCGCGAGCCCGCATGATCCGGCCCTGTTCGCGCTTCCAGTCGCGCTCCTTGATCACCTCGCGCTTGTCGTGAACCTTCTTGCCGCGGGCCAGCGCCAGCTCGATCTTGGCCCGCCCGCGCGAGTTGAAATAGATCGACAGCGGCACCAGCGTCAGCCCCTGGCGGTTGATCGCGCCGTGCAATTTGTGAATTTCGCGCGCTTTCAGAAGCAGGCGGCGGCGGCGGCGCGGCTCATGGTCGGCATAGCCGCGATTGCCATATTGCGGGATCGACGAGTTGATCAGATAGACCTGCTCATCCTCGACCGTGGCATAGCTTTCGGCGATCGACCCTTCGCCAGTGCGCAAGGACTTGACCTCGGTCCCCATCAGTTCGATCCCCGCCTCGAACCTTTCCTCGAC
>JBKJNP010000135.1:0-5314 GCA_046593565.1 Sphingomicrobium sp.
TCGCCGCCCTGCGCCATGAAGCCGGGGATCACGCGGTGGAACACCACGCCGTCGTAAAAGCCGTCGCGCGCGAGGCCCGCGATTCGCTCGACGTGGCCCGGCGCGAGGTCGGGACGCAGCTTGATGACGACATCGCCGCCGGTCGAAAGGGTCAGGGTCAGGGTGTTGGCGTCGGCCATAAGCGAGTCTCCGGAAAAGGGGTTCGCGCGGCGCTTTAAGCAACCCGCGCGGGTTGCGCCAGAGGCGGAGCGGCCATAGGAGGGCGGCCACGTGTCGGCAGGGGAGTGGAGATGAGCGAAAGCGACGACATCGCCGCGATCCATATCGACCCCGCTGCCCAGGAGATGGCACGCCGCGCGGTGATGGACGAGGACGACCGGCTGCGCCCCGGTTTCGTCGCCCGGGTGCTCGACGCGGTCGAGGCCGGCGATGATGCCACCGCCCGCGCCTTGGTCGAGCCGCTCCACCCGGCCGACGTCGCCGATCTGATCGAGCTTGCCGCCGCCGACGAGCGCGAGGGGCTGGTCGCCGCGCTCGCCGGGATCGTCGATGCCGACGTCTATGCCGAATTGAACGAGCATGTCCGCGAGACCTTGATCGACGAGATGGACGCGGCCCAGGTCGCCGACCTCGCCGGGCAGCTCGACACCGACGATGCGGTGGCGATCATCGAGGATCTCGACCGCGACGAGCAGCAGGCGGTGCTGTCGGCGATGGATCCCGACGATCGCGCCGCGGTCGAGGAAGCGCTGACGTACCCCGAGGAGACCGCCGGCCGCCTGATGCAGCGCGACCTGATCGCGGTGCCCGAGCATTGGACCGTCGGCAAGGTGATCGATTATTTGCGCTCGTCGGACGAATTGGCCGATGATTTCTGGGAAGTATTCGTCGTCTCGCCCGATCATCATCCGGTCGGCACGTGCAAGCTGTCGACGATCCTGCGCTCGTCGCGGGCGATCCGGGTCGATGCGATCATGCAGCGCGAACAGAGTTTGATCCCGGTCGGTCTGGATCAGGAAGAAGTTGCGCTGCGGTTCCAGAAATATGCCCTCATTTCGGCCGCGGTGGTCGATTCGTCGGGGCGTCTGGTTGGCATGATCACGGTCGATGACATCGTCCACATCATCCAGGAAGAAGCCGGCGAGGACGTGCTGTTGCTGTCCGGCGCGGGCGACGGCGACATCAACGAGCCGGTGGTCGAGACGTACAACTCGCGCGTCCGCTGGCTAGCCGCGAATTTGATGACTGCGCTGGTCGCCTCGAGCATCATCCGCTTGTTCGAACATTCGATCGAGCGGCTGGCGGTGCTCGCGGTGCTGATGCCGATCGTTGCCGGGGTTGGTGGCAATGCCGGCACACAGACGCTGGCGGTCACCGTCCGCGCCATCGCCACCAACCAGCTGACCGGGTCGAACCGCTGGCGCGCGGTCGGGCGCGAGCTTCGCGTGGCGACGATGAACGGACTGACGATCGCCCTGCTGGTCGGGACCGCCGTGTCGCTGCTGCTCGGTTCGGTCCAATTGGGACTGGTGATCGCCGCGGCGATGATGACCAACATCCTTGTCGCCGGGCTCGCCGGCGTGCTCGTGCCGCTGACCATGGAACGCTATGGTGCCGACCCCGCGGTCGCCTCATCGATCTTCGTCACCATGGTCACCGATTCGATGGGGTTCCTCGCATTTCTTGGCTTGGCGACGTGGGTGGGGCTGGTCCCTTAAGGCTTGAAACGCGGACCAATCCCGCCCAGTTCGCCCCGGTGCCGCTCCATCTTTCCAAAGTCGCATTTTCCTGCGCCAGCGTCGAAACGCTCGAGCGCCGCGTGATCGCGCGGTCGAGTGGCGGGGAAATGCGCGTTCCGACCCGGATGCGCCCCAAGCGCGCCGAGGAGTTGATCGGCGGCGCACTCCACTGGATCGTCAAGCATCGCATCGTCGCGCGGCAGGAAATCCTCCGGCTGGAGGATCGCAAGGACGGCCGGATCGACATCGTCCTGTCCGACCAATTGGTGCTGGTCGCGCCCAGCCCCAAGCGTGCCCACCAGGGGTGGCGCTACCTCGAGGATGACGCCGCCCCCGGAACCGACGCCGACGACAGCGGGATGAGCGACCTCCCCCCGCGCATGTATGCGAAACTGGCGAGCCTCGGGCTGGTCTGACCCGTTTGCAATTTCTTTACCGGATCGCGCGATCTTGCCGGCCATGACAGTCCCGATCCTCCTCGGCCTGGCGCTTGCCGCCGGCGCGCCCGAACCGGTGGTGTGGACCAAGATGGCCGACCCCGACCCGACCTATGTCGCGCCAAAGCCGGCCAAGCCCAAGCGCTCGCCCGTCAAGGCCGGCTCGCGTCGCGAGTCCGAGCCCGATAATTTCGAAAGCGCGGTGGTCAATCTGATGAAGGCCGCGAGCGATGCCGACGAGGCGGTGCTGCGCGACTATGAGCGACAGGTGCGTGACCTTGAGGCGCAGGCCGAGCGCGCCATCCAGGCCGCCGGGCAAGCCGTCGAGCAATCCAGGCAGACCGTCGAGAACGCCGACCCGCAACGCTGACTAGGGTTTCGTCTAGCGGCAGCCGCTGACGCTGGCCGATCCCTTGGTGATGACGATGCACGATGGCTTGCCGGTCAACGTCACCGCCGCAACTCCGATCGCGTCGACTTTTGCGGTGCCGGTGGCGGTCAGCTTGACTATTGCCGGGCCTTGCGCGCCGACCACCGCATCCTTGACCATCAATGCCTCGCCGTCGAGCGACGAGGAACCGCGCACCGTCGCGGTCAGCTTGCCGACGGTGCCGGCCAGCTTCGCGCTCGCCGCCCCGGCCAGCCCGAGCTGGAACTGGTCGACCTCGACCTGGTCGATCGTGATCGCCCCGGCCCCTTGCGCCGATGCTTCAAATTTCAGCCCGCGCACCTTGTTGATCGACAGGCTGCCGGCGCCGTTGACGAACGCCGCGCTCAATTCATGCGTGCCGACCCTCACCTCGACCGGCCCCGCCGATTCGCCGGGATAGCCGCCCCACGATGCCGAGCTCTTGGTCCGCACCACCAATGTCCGCCCTTCGACGATGATATCCACCGGGTCGAGCGCGCGCATCGATCCCGTCGCCCGCGCGAACGGCGGCGCGCCGACCGTCAGCACGACCTTGTAAGCGCCATCAACGCGGATCCGGTCGAAGCCCGAGACTCCGAAATTGCGGTCGGCGGCGGCCGCTGCTGAAGCGGCGGACACAAGGAAAGCGGCGAGGATGAGCTGTTTCATGCCCTCACTCTCGCCGCCTTATGGTTAAAGCCGAGTTACCGGCAGCTTACCCGCCAGCCCTTAGCCGCAGGTGACGTTGCCCGATCCGGCCTTGTCGACGCTGCACTTGGCGCCGCCGCTGATGTTGACGTTGCCCGATCCGGCGATCGAGACGTCGGCGGTGTCGCTGGCGTTGGCGCGGACATTGCCCGATCCGGCGATCGACACGTCGGCGGTGCTGGCGACCAAAGCGGAGGCATCGACATCGCCCGATCCGGCAATCTCGATACTGGTCGATCGCGCCTTTCCGGCGGCGCTGATCTTGCCCGATCCGGCGATCTCAAGGCTGACCGCCCCGCCATTGACCGCCGCCAGTTGCAAGTTTCCCGATCCAGCGACGTCTCCTTTGAAGTCGCCATCGACCTTGTCGACCGCGATCCCGCCAGATCCGGCGATCCCGGCGCCGCGCAGCATGGCGGTGGTGACGCTGAATTCGGCCTTGCCGCGCTTGCTCCAGTTCCAGCGGATGCCATTCTTCTTCTTGGCGCGGATTTTGAGCACATTGCCCTCGACCACCACTTCGGTCTCGTCGAGCAACTTCTCCCCGCCGGTCGCGCTTGCACCGGGCGATCCGCCGGTCGCGACCTTGACGTCATACGGTCCGGCGACTTCGATCCGGTCGAACGCGCCGATCTGGTAGGTGCGGCTGACGCTCGACCCGGGGTCGCGTTCCTCGGCATTGGCGCCGACATTACAGGCCGACGCGGCAAGCGCGGCAGCGGCGATGGTGACGTTGCGAATCATGACAGCCTCCCTTGTGTATTACTCACACAATACACCAAAGGCGCAACCGAACGCAAGCCGAAACGAAAAGGGCGCCCCGCGAGGGACGCCCTTGTTATTCTCGGCCTTGAGTGGCGCGCTTACGCCGCTTCGGCTTTGGCCTTGTTGTGGATCGCGGCGGCCTTGTTCAAAATCTCGAGGATCTTGACCAACGCCGACTTCTCGTCGGTTTCTTCCATCGCGCCCAATTCGCGCGCCAGGCGCGACGAGGCGGCTTCGAAGATCTGCCGTTCCGAATAGCTCTGCTCGGGCTGGTCGTCGGCGCGGAACAGGTCGCGGGTCACTTCGGCGATCGAGGTCAAATCGCCCGAATTGATCTTGGCTTCATATTCCTGCGCGCGGCGCGACCACATGGTTCGCTTGACCTTGGGCTTGCCGGTCAGCGTCTCGAGCGCGTCCTTCATGGTCTTGTCGCTCGACAGCTTGCGCATGCCGACCGCATCGGCCTTGCCGACCGGGACGCGAAGGGTCATCCGCTCTTTCTCGAAGCGAAGCACATAGAGGTCGAGGCTGGTACCGGCGATTTCGGTATTCTGGAGTTCGACCACGCGGCCGACGCCATGCTTGGGGTACACGACAAAATCACCCACATCGAAGCTAAGAGCTTTCGCTGCCATTATTTGACCTTTCCGTTGCCAGACGGTTCGAGCCTCGAATCTGCCGCATCGTCCCCCAAAACGACCACGGTCGAGGTGCTCTTTGTCCGGTGTTCCTGTAATTACCGAGGCCACCGCAGGATACGGCCGCCTTCACCCGTGATTATATAGCATGAAATTGCTCAAATTTCCAGTCCAAGCTGAACTGGCGATTCAGAGTCATCATTTTGCAGCATATGCAGCCCCAGCCCGAGCAGGCGAATGCCCTTTGGCACCGGCATCAGCCGGACAAGCAATTCCTGGCCGATAGCCACGAAGTCGGACTGCGTGGTGATCGGGTTCGACAGGCTCTTCGACCGGGTGATCAGCGTGAAGTCGGAATATTTGACCTTCAGCGTCACCGTTCGCCCGCTGACCCTCGCGCGTTCGATCCGGGTCCAGGCGAATCCGGCGACCCGTTCCAATTGCTCGGCAAGCGCGTCAGGATCGGACAAGTCGGTGTCGAAGGTACGCTCGGCGCTGACCGACTTGTAAGGGCGATCGGGCTTGACGGCGCGTTCGTCGATCCCGCGGGCGATCCGCCAATACCAGCCGCCACTGCTCCCGAAATGGCCTTCGAGCTCGGGCAGCGACCAGGCGGCG
>JBKJNP010000163.1:0-14867 GCA_046593565.1 Sphingomicrobium sp.
CTTTTCCTCGGGGGTCATGACGAGCGACTTCCACTCGGTGCCCATGATCACCCGGTCCTTGGCAAGCTCGAACTGGGCCATCGCCACCAGGCGCTTGCCCAATCGCGCCGCCATCAGCGCCGCCTCGTTGACCAGATTGGCAATGTCGGCGCCCGACATGCCGGGGGTGCCGATATTGCCAACCTTGTCAACGAAGCGGCGCTTATGGCGGCGCGGCTAGGCAAGCGCCTGGTGGCGATGGCCCAGTTCGAGCTGGCCAAGGACCGGGTGATCATGGGCACCGAGTGGAAGTCGCTCGTCATGACCCCCGAGGAAAAGAAGATGACCGCTTATCACGAGGCCGGCCATGCCTTGGTCCGGGTCCATGAAAAAGCCTCAGACCCGATCCACAAGGCGACCATCATCCCGCGCGGCGGGGCGCTCGGCATGGTCGTGTCGATGCCCGAACGCGACAATTACAGCTACCATCGCGACAAGATGTACGCCGACCTCGCCTCGGTGATGGGCGGCCGCGTCGCGGAAGAAGTGATCTTCGGCCACGACAAGGTCTCGTCGGGCGCGTCGTCGGACATCCAGCAGGCGACCAAGCTGGCCCGCGCGATGGTCATGCAATGGGGCATGTCGGACAAGTTGGGGCCGCTGCAATATGAGGAAGCCCAGGGCGAGACTTTCCTCGGCTACTCGCAGACCCAGCGCCACAATATGTCGAACGAGACCGCGTTGCTGATCGATGCCGAGATCCGTCGACTGGTCGATGGCGGCCACACCCGGGCGACCGAGATCATCTCGAAGCACGTCGACCAGTTGCACGCGGTTGCGGGGGCGCTGCTCGAGCTTGAAACCCTGACCGGCGACGAGATCAAGACGATCATTTCCGGCGGCAAGATCGATCGCGCGGCCGATATTCCGGCGGTGCTTCCGACCGCCGGCTCGTCGATCCCCAAGTCGAAGCGGCCCAAGCCCGGTATCGGCGGGCCGGCGCCGGCGGGAGCTTGAGCCTGGTTCAATAGTCGTTAATCCCCGCTCGGCCCTGTGTCGGGCCGGGAGATAAAGTTTATGCGTATGAAGTTTCTGATTGCAGCCGCCGCGTTGCTCGCTCCGGTCGCGGCTTCGGCCCAGTCGATGAATGCCGAAAATTTCTTGAGCCGCGCCAACAAGCTCAAGGCCAAGGGGCCCCTCGCTTTGTTTTCGCGCGGCGAGATCAAGGTGCTGATGAACGAGGGCAAGGCTTCCGGCGATGCCGCGCGACGCCAGCGTCTCGCCGCGATCAAGGCCGGCAAGAAGCCTCGCTATTGCCCGCCCGAAGGTCCGCAGCAGATGGACTCCGACGAATTCATGACCCGGCTCGGCACTATCCCCCGCGCCGACCGCCAGCGGATCACCATGGCCGAAGCCATGACCCGCATCCTGATCGCTAAATTCCCCTGTCGCTAAAGGGCACCGATCGCGAACACCACCATCAGGAATAAGGTCGCGGCCACACAGGCGAAGGTAACCAGCAGGAACGTCCTAACCAGCGCACTGAACCGTCCCAGCCGATAGGCCCCGCGAAGCTGGCGGTACATGTGGATTGGGGGAAGGAAGAACAACAAAGACGCAATGCTCACCAGTCCCGCCGACACCAGCAGTCCCGCGGCGATGGCGAGCATCATCATGAAGGACAGCGAATAAGTCACGAACACCGTGTGGTCGTAAAGGTGGTAGCGGCGGTTGAACGGGAACAGCAGCCACAGGAACGGCACCGACAGCGGGATCAGCAGCCAACTGAATTTCGACGCCGCGTCCTGCACCTTGGCGACGAATGCCTTGGGATCGGACTGGATCCGCAGCCCCGCTTCCTGGAGCCAGCGGGGGGCGCCATTGGCGTCGCCATCATCGGAATAAACAACCTGCCCGCGCTGCATTCTCTCGATATTAGCGAGACCCTGTTTCTTGTTGGCGATGCGCTTTTCGATCAGCGCGAGGTCGGATTTGGCGGCGACCGCCACCCGCCTTTCGGCCTCCAGCTCGGCAAGCTGGCCGCGGGTTTCGGCCGCTGCCCCGTTCAGGGGCGAATTAACATTGCCAAGATCACCGGTCATCGCTCCGGTGAAATTGAGCACCGCGAACATCGCGAAAACGGTGAACAGATACAGCGCGACCGGCGACAAGAACCGCGCCCGCTCGCCTTCGACATAGCGCCGTGTTATTTCGCCCGGTCGCCACGCCAACATCGGCAGGGTGCGCCAGATCTTGCCCTCGAAATTGAACAATCCCTGCATCAGGTCGCCGAAAAAGCTGCGCAGCGAACGATGGACCCGCGCTTTCTGGCCGCAAGCCGAGCAGTACGCCCCGAACAGCGGCGTCGAGCAATTCAGGCAGGCGCCGTCGCTTGCGACCGCCTCACCGCCCGCCGTCGGTTCGACCGCCGCAGCGATCGCAGCGCCCGTCACCAACTCGCCGATGCCCTCGACTTCGCTCATCCGCTCCCCCTTGCCTCCTCTTCTTAATCGCACCTGGTGGCGAAGGTCGAGGGGGGCTGCTAGCAGTGGCGTGGCATGACGCGGCGCATCGGTCTTCTCGGCGGAAGCTTTAATCCCGCCCATCGCGGCCATCGCGCCACGAGCCTCGCCGCGATGGAGGCGCTCGGGCTCGACGAAATCTGGTGGCTGGTATCGCCCGGCAATCCGCTCAAGCCGAAGGCAGGCATGGCGCCATTTGTCGCCCGCCTCCGCTCTGCCCGGCACATCGCCCGCCGAAGCCGGATCAAGGTCAAGGATTTCGAGGCGAAGGTCGGCACGATCTACACCGTCGATACCGTCGCCGCCTTGCTCGGCCACTGGCCGCGGCACGATTTCATCTGGTTGATGGGCGCCGATACTGTGGCCCAATTTCACCACTGGAAGCAGTGGCGGCGACTGGCATCGATGGTGCCGATTGCGGTGCTTCCCCGCCCGGGGTATGATGGCCATGCCCGCGCGGCCCGCGCGATGGGCTGGCTGAGGGGATTCGTCCGCCCCGCGGCCACGGCACGAGACTGGACGAACTGGAGTGCACCGGCGATCACCTTCCTTCGCCTGCCGCCCGATCCGACTTCCGCCACCAGCCTGCGTGGCCAAGACCCTTTCTGGTATCGTCGCGACCCCGACGCCGCCGCCCACTACTGTGTAACCCCGTCATAGGAGCCACCTTGGCCGACCCCCGTTCGAAGTCTGAAAGCATATTGCCCTCCGGCAGCAAGGATAGCCCCGTCGACGTCGCGGCGCTGCACAGCCTCATCACCAAATCGCTCGATGACGACCAGGCGGTCGAGATGATCTCGATCCCGCTGGCCGGCAAATCGTCGATCGCCGATCATATGATAATCGCCAGCGGCCGCTCGTCGCGCCAGGTGGCGTCAATGGCGGCCAAGCTCGCCGAGCGGATCAAGGCCGAATTCGGCAAGCCGGTGCGAATTGAAGGGCTGCCGACCGCCGACTGGGTGCTGATCGACGCCGACGACGTGATCGTCCATCTGTTCCGCCCCGAGGTTCGCAGCTTCTATAATCTCGAGCGGATGTGGGCGTTTGGCGACGAAAGCCCGGCCGCTTCCGCCGCTGCCGCGCCCGCCGCTTAGCTCGATGATCCGGCGCGCGGGCCTGTTTGCGCTCGCCGCCATTGCGCTTTCCTTCGCATCGCCCGGCCATGCCCAGGCATTGCCCGCGCCAACACTCCAAGTGCCTTGGGCGCGCCCGACGCCTTTATCCACGATCCAGTCGAAGCTGGACGAACTCGCTGCGCAAAAAGTCGGCAGGGTCGGGATTGCGGTGGTCGATCTGCAGACTGGGGAACGCGTGTCGGTCAATGGGAATGAGCGCTTCCCTATGGCGAGCGTCGTCAAATTGGCGGTCGCTGCCACCTATCTGAGCGAGGTCGATGCCGGTCGCCGGACGCTGGACCGCAAGATCGCACTCGATGAGAAGTGGCGGGTTGGATCGGACGGAATTGCCAAGCTGATGCCGCATCCCGGCGTGACCTTAAGTGCCGCCAATTTGATCGAGCTGATGATGCGGGTCAGTGACAACACCGCCACCGACATGCTGGTCGCCGACCTTGGCGGCCCGTCGGCGGTGCAGCGCTGGCTGGACCGGAATAGGCTGGCCGGTGTGCGGATGGATCGCACCATCGCCCAGCTCGTGCTCGACAATCTCGGCCTGCTCTTGTTGCCCGGTAAAAACGCGGCCCAGACATTGTGGGACAGCGACAAGCCCGCCGACGAATTGCGCCCTTCGATCTCGGCGCGGTTCGACATCGATCTGCGTGACACTGCGACCCCATTGGGGATCGCCGACTTCCTCCAGCGCCACGATCGCGGCGCCTTGCTGAGCAAGGAAAGTCGGGGCTTCCTGATTGACGTCATGAGCCGCTGCGAAACTGGCGCGGATCGCATCCCGGGCCAGCTGCCGGTTGGAACCAGGGTGGAGCACAAGACCGGCACGCTTGGCGGGATCAGTAACGACGTTGGAATCGTGACTCTTGCCGATGGTCGTCGATTTGTGATTGCGGTTTTCACACGTGGGATCGCCGACGGGCCGGCGCGGGCCAAGATCATCGCCGATGTGTCGCGCGCCGCTTACGATCAATTGGCGGGCCGCTGACCCGATGCAGCTCCACATCATCGCTCGCGGCAAGATCGGCCGATCGCCGGAGGCCGAGTTGGTCGAGCGCTATTTGAAGCGCATCGCCTGGCCGACCAAGATTACCGAGCTTCCGGACCGTGGCGGCACCTTCCCTGTCGTCCCGCCCGCCAGCGTCACGATCCTGCTCGACGAGCGTGGCGACTTGCTGTCGTCGGTCGAGTTCGCCCGTAAGCTGGAATCCTGGCGCGACGGAGGCAAGCGCGAGGCGCGGTTCCTGATCGGTGCCGCCGACGGTCATGATGCGGCGCTCCGCGGTTCGGCCGACCTGATCCTGTCGTTCGGTCCCGCGACGTGGCCGCACATGCTGGCGCGGACTATGCTGGCAGAACAATTGTTTCGCGCCACATCGATCCTTGCGAACCACCCTTATCATCGCGAAGGATAGCGGGATGATGCGCGCTTTCCTCTGGACCTTGTTCCTGGCGCCGCTGCTGGCGGCCTCGAGCCTTGCCCAGCCTACGTCACCGGCAATCGAACGAGTGCATGCCGAAGCCATCGAGGCCGAACATGAGGCCCAACGCCTATCGACTGCCGCCGGAAAGGCCCGCGGCGAAGCAGCGCGGCTGGCGGCCGACCGGCTCGCTGCCGCCGCCGCGATCGCCGCCGCCGAGGCCCGGATCAGTGCGATGGATGTCGACCTCGCCATCCGCGACGCATTGGTCCGTGACAATGCTGCGCGGCTTTCGGCCAGGCAGGCGCCCGCCGCCGCGCTGGTCGCCGGGCTGGTCAATCTCGGCCGCCGTCCACCTTTGGTCAGCCTGGCCGACGACCATGACCTGACCCAGATGGTGAGGATGCGCGCCCTGCTCGATGTCGCGGTGCCAAGGATTCGCGCCAACAGCGCCGCACTCTCGGCCCAACTGGCGACCAGTCGCCGCCTCGCCGAGGAGGCGCGGACCACCCGGCGCGAAGTTGCCGACGCGCGTTCCGCGTTGGCCAAGCGACAGAAAGCTTTTGCCGAGCTTGAGACCCGGTCGCTCGAGCGCGCAGCCCGGCTCGATGCCGGCGCGCAAGGCGCCGACGACCGCATGATTGCCGCCAGCGAAGGCGTTTTCACGATCGGCAACCAGTGGGAGCGCGATCGCGCCGGTCGCCGCTTGGCGAACGAGCTGGCCGCGCTTCCGGGCGCCCCACGCCGCCCATTCGCCCCGGATTCGCGAGGCTCAGTCCCCGATCTCGCCTTCATTTTGCCGGTCGATGCGCCGGTGATCGATGGACTTGGTCAGGTCAGCGCCGCCGGCATTCGCTCGCGCGGCACCACCTTCGCTACCCGCGCTGGTGCCCCTATTCTCGTCCCCGCCGACGGCATACTGGTCTTCACCGGCCCCTACCGACGACATGACGGCATCGCCATCATCGACCATGGCAACGGCTGGATGAGCCTGCTGGTCGGCGTCCGCCCGACCATGGCCAAGGGAGCACGAGTTGCGCGCGGTGCGCCTCTTGGCCGCGCGCTGGGGCCGGTTACGCTCGAATTGTCGATAGAAGGGCGGCCCCGCTCGGCAGCCCTCATCGCCGGTTCATCCTAGTCACTGTCCATTAAGGCCAAGGGCGGCTAATATGAGCCAACCCCAAGCGAGGAATTGATTCATGACGCGTCTCGCCAAGTTGCTCCAGCCGCTCGCGGTGGTCGGAGCGCTGACCATGATCCCGCTGACGACCAGTTCGCTGGCCGCCGCCGATGCCAACACGATGAAGGAACTCGACACCTTCATGGACGTGTTCAACCAGGTGCGCGCCAACTATGTCGACAAAGTTGACGACCATGTGCTGGTCAAGGGCGCGATCGACGGCATGCTCGCCGCACTCGACCCCCATTCTTCCTACATGGAAGGGTCGGACTACACCTCGCTTCGCACCACCACCGACGGCAATTACGGCGGGCTCGGCCTGTCGGTCACGATGGAGGATGGTGCGGTCAAGGTAATCACCCCGACCGAAGACACCCCGGCCTTCGCCGCCGGAATGAAGGCCGGCGATTACATCACCCATATCGACGGACAATTGCTTTATGGGCTCGAGCTGGACGAGGCGGTCGAGAAGATGCGCGGCGCGCCGGGTACCAAGATCACGCTGAGCGTTGTCCGCCGCGGCCGCGACAAGCCGTTCGACCTGACTATCACCCGCGCCAAGATCGAGCTTCGCCCGGTCAAGTGGGAGATCAAGGATGGCATCGGGATCATCAACATCAACACCTTTGCCGGCAACACCGGCCAGGCGACCGAGGCCGCGCTAACTGCGATCGACAAGGCCACCGGCGGCAAGCCGACCGGCTATGTCATCGACCTTCGCTCCAACCCGGGCGGGCTGCTCAATGAAGCGGTGCGGGTCAGCGATGCCTTTCTCGAACGCGGCGAGATCGTGTCCGAGCGCGGCCGCGACAAGGGCGACTTCCAGAGCTGGAGCGCGAAGCCAGGCGACATGGCCCACGGCCTGCCGATCATTGTTCTGGTCGACGTCGGTAGTGCGTCGGCGGCCGAAATCGTCGCTGGCGCGCTGCAAGACCATCGCCGCGCGATCGTGATGGGCGAGCGCAGTTTCGGCAAGGGCTCGGTCCAGGGCGTGCAGGAATTGAGCGCCGGCAGCGCGCTTCGCCTGACGATCGCCCGTTACTACACGCCGTCGGGCAAGTCGGTTCAGGCCGGTGGAATCGATCCCGACATCAACGTGCCCCAACTATCCGACCCCGATTACAAGAATCGCCCGGCGATCCGCGAGGCCGACCTTCGCCGCCATCTGGTGAGCCAGTCGGGGGTCAAGGACGAGGTGCTGGAGAAGGACAACGCCACCGATCCGCGGTTCAGCGCCACCGCCGAGGAATTGAAGAAGAAGGGGGTCAAGGACTTCCAGCTCGATTATGCCATCCGTACCCTGAAGCGGCTGGCTCCGCCGGCGCCCTCGACCCCGACCCGCGCCCGTTAGGACTAGCATGGCGAGTGACGCGATGATGACGGCGCGACCGGCGCCCGCAGCGCTCGCCCGGCTGATTGCGCTTGGCGTTCCCACAGCCTTGCTCGCTGGTGCTTACCTGTCGCAATATGTCGGCGGGCTGCACCCGTGCGAAATGTGTTACTGGCAGCGCTGGCCGCATTTTGCAGCCATCGCTTTCGCCGTGCTCGCCTTCCTGTTCGCTGCGCCGAGCCGCAATGCGCGCCTCATGACTGCCCTCGCCGCCTTCGCCATCGCTATCTCCGGCGCGATCGGGGTGTTTCATGCCGGGGTCGAATATGGCTGGTGGGAAGGGCTGACGCGCTGTGCTAGCGGCGGCGCCTTGACTCTCGACGAGATCATGAACGTGCCGCTGGTGCGTTGCGATCAGGTCCAGTTTTCCTTCCTGTCAGTCAGCATGGCAGGATGGAATGCGCTGATTTCACTCGGCTCGGCCGTGGCCATCGGCCTGTTACTCAAGCGAGCCAGCGCATGACCGGCTGGCGCCCCGGCGACCGACGGCCCGACGCGGCGAGCATGCTGCGCGTCAACCAGGCCGGTGAGTATGGCGCGACCCGGATCTACGCCGGCCAGCTCGCCGTGCTCGCCAAGGGTAGCCACGCCGCGCACCAGATCGCCCGCATGGCGCGGCAGGAGCAGCGCCACCTCGACCGCTTTGATGCCCTGCTCGCCGAGCGTCGTGTTCGCCCAACCGCGCTTCAGCCGGTGTGGAATGTGGCCGGCTTCGTGCTTGGCGCGGCCACGGCCCTCATCTCCGAGGAAGCGGCGATGGCCTGCACCGACGCGGTCGAGACCGAGATCGACCTCCATTATTCAGCCCAGCTCGACGAGCTTGGCGACAGCGATCCCGAGCTTGCCGCCGACATCGCCGAATTTCGCGAAGAGGAACTGGAGCATCGCGCCACCGCGCGCGCGCTTGGTTCCCAAAGCGCCCCCGCCTATCCCCTGCTGACGACAGCGATTCGCGCCGGATGCCGGCTGGCGATCGGCCTGTCGAAGCGGGTTTGAGGAACTTGGAAGCGCATAAACCGCTTTATCATTCGAAAGGACGGATCATGTCGAAACTGCCCCTCAGCTTTGGAGCCGCCGCGCTCGGCCTCGCCGCGCTGGTCGCGCCGACTGCGCCTGCATTGGCGCAGAACAGCAAGGTCAGCGAGATCATCGTTTATGGCACCGATCCGTGCCCGCGATCGACCGACGACGAGATCGTGGTGTGCGCACGCAAGGACGAGCGCGAGCGGTACCGCATCCCCGAGCGCCTTCGCCGAGGCGGCTCGCTCCAGTCGCGCCAGTCGTGGGCGGCGCGCGCCCGCAGCTTCGAGACGGTCGGCGCAACGGGCACCAACAGCTGCTCGGCGGTCGGTCCCGGCGGCTTTACCGGCTGCCTTGGCCAATTGACCAAGCAGGCGTTCGAGGAGCGCCGCGAACAGGTCGGTTCGGACAGCACTCCGCGCAACTAGGCGAGCCTAAGTCCGCGCTTTCTCCGCCGCGATCCACCGGTCGATCTGCGCCTCGAGCAGGTCGAGCGGAACCGCGCCCTGGCCGAGCACCGCATCGTGGAACCGGCGCAAATCGAACTTCGCCCCCAGCGCCGCCTCCGCCCGAGCCCGCAATTCGCGGATCTTCAGTTCGCCGATCTTGTAGGCCAATGCCTGCCCCGGATCGGCGATGTAGCGGTTGACCTCCGCCTCGATATTGGCTGCCGACAGCGCGCTATTGTCGGTCATGAACGCGATCGCCTGGGCCTTGGTCCAGCCCTTGGCGTGCATCCCGGTATCGACCACCAGCCGCGTCGCGCGCCACATTTCGTAGCTAAGTCGCCCCATGTCCTTGGCCGGCGTGTCGTACAGCCCCATCTCGATCCCGAGCCGCTCCGAATAGAGCCCCCAGCCCTCGACGAACGCCGTGAAGAACGTCCCGTTGCGCCGCCACGCCGGCATGTCGAGCTCCTGCTGCAGCGCGATCTGGTGATGATGCCCGGGTACCGCCTCGTGCACCGACAACGGCGGAATTTCCCACAGCGGCCGTTGGTCGAGCTTCGAGGTGTTGACGTAATAGGTCCCCGCGATCCCGTTCTCGGGTGACCCGCTATTATAATAGGCGGTCGTCGTCCCCGGCGCGATCTCGGCCGGAATCTCGCGAATTCCATAGGGCAGCCGTGGCAGCATTGTGAACAAGCTCGGCATCTTGCCGTCGATCTTCTTGAGCTCGCGCGCCGTCGCCTGCATCAATTCCTCGGGCGTCTTGGCATAATATTTGGGGTTGGTTCGAAGGTCGGCGATCATCGCCTCGCGGCTGGCGAACCCCGCCTTCCGGGCCACGGCTTCCATCTCGGTGCGGATGCGTTTTACCTCCGACAGGCCAAGCTGGTGGATGTCCTCGGCGGTGCGGTTGGTGGTCGTCTGGTTGCGGATCTTGTACGCGTACCACGCCTTTCCATTGGGCAGCGCCGTCGCCCCGATCGCGGTCGCGCATTTCGGCTTGTAGCTTCCAGAATACCAGGCGAGATGCTTGGCGTAGGCCCGCCGCAAATCGCCATCGATCAGGGCGCGCGCGCGCGACTGCAGCGCGCTCCACTCGGCCGCCGCCACCGCCGCCGGGCGTTCGGCGGCGAACGGCTGGTAAAGCCGCGATTTGGTCGCATCGGCCGGGATCACCCCCGACACCGTCTCCTCGAACCCGTCGAGCGAGGCGCAGGGCAGGACATAGCCCTCGTTCATCGCCTGGCTACTGATCTTGAGCGCCTCGTCGTTGAGCGCCGGATAGGCCGCCAGCCGCTTGAGATAATTGTCATAATCCACGCGGGTCTTGAAGGTCAGCCCGTCGGCCAGCCCGGCCAGTTGCTGGTGCCAGCCGCTGCGATTGGAAAAGATCATCATCCGCTGTCCGAAACCATTGGCCTCGACCGATTCCGCCAGGCTGCGCTTCAAGATCGCCTTGTTGATCCAGTCGGCCGCCGACAGGCCGGCATCGGGGATCGCTTCGAGCCGCCGGAGATACGCCGCCGCGGCCCCCGTCCGCCGGTCTTCGGCCGCCAGGCTGATGTCGCCCAATCGGTCATCATAATCGCGAATACCGAGCTGCGATGCGAACGTCGGATATTCGCGCATCACGAATGCCCAATACTCATCGGTCAACGCCTTGAAATCTTCCGGTGGCCCGGCCAGCGCGGGCGCGGCGCACGACAGTAAGGCGGCGGCAAGCAGCAGATGACGATGAAGCATGATAATCTCCCCCTGATTCAGGAGAGACTAGCCGCGCCCCGTCCCGCCGCAACCCGCCTTTCGACGAATGGCCGCGGCGGGTGTTGAGTCAGGCGTTCACGCGAATGTCGTCGGCATGGGCCGGATAGGGCGCCGCCGACCTGCGATCGACCGGCTGGCCACCAAGCTTGCTCGAATAGCCGTGATTGACGTCGCGATGATGGGCTTCGTCCGCGCGCACCAGCAACACCACGTCACGCAAGGTCGCATCGTCGGCCAACTTCCAATAATGGCGCGCGATGGCCGGCGCCGGGACGTTGGGCGATCGGCCCTCGTCGATCTCCTTGAGGTAGAGCGTGTAGCTGATCACCGCCTCCTCCTCGAAATAACCGACCACGCGATGCGCGGTCTTCGACGAGAACAGATAGAGGATCGAGAACAGCACCAGGAACACCCATTGCGCCAACAGGATCACCAGCCGCTCGAACAGGGTTGGCTTGGCAATCTCGATGAACGTCATCAGATGCATCCGCTCATTTTCGGCTTCTTCGAGCAAGGTGCGGATCCAGCCCTCATCATCCTTCATCCGCCGCAGCGAACTTAAGTGGGTGAACATCGCCCCGACCATGCCAGGGACGGCAGCGACGGTTTCGAGCACGATCGCGCGATGGCCGTAGCGCTTTGCGAAAAACGTATCCGCGCAGAAGCGCAGCAATTTGGTGAACCCAAGCGCAAAGCGATCGGAAAAGCCGTCGGGCTGGTGATGGATAACGGGCTCCGCATCGCGCTCTTCGGCCAGGCCGCGCGCGTCGGGGGCGAGGATCTTATTGGTCATTGTCGGCCTCCGTGCGCAACGGCGCGGCATTAACCGCCCTGACGCTGTAGCGACCGGCCAGGTCGAAATGCATCAGTCGCGCTTCGGCGCTGGTCGCGGTTTGGGCCTTGGCCAGCGACGAGCGCTTGCGCTTGAGCCAATATGTCTGTTCCATCGGGTCGACCTTGCGTGGGCAAGCGGGGGCACGATGACCCTCTGTCACAGGATGCTTGCGAAAAGTGCAGGTGATGCCAGTGGTTTAGCACGCCGGTCCGGCAATAGCGAACCGCCGCCCGATAAATCGAGGGCTACGGTGTCGCGAGCACCAAAGCGGCGTCATAGTCCACCGCGAAGAGCGTATCTGTTTCGCGCTGTCCTGCGCTTGCACTGACCAGTACGTCGCGAACGTCGGCCCGCATGCCGGACAGGATCACACGGATATTCGCCGCTTTGGCGTGAACCAGGAATTCCTCAAGCGATATTGCACCGCTGGAATCGAGGAACGGCACCTGCTCGAGCCGAAGGATGATCGTTCTGGGCGACTGTCCAATACGTTTGAGCGTTTCGAGCAACTCCCCGGCCACACCAAAAAAGAGCGGGCCGTTGATCCTGAATACCTCGACACCTTCGGGAAGGGAATCGCGTTGGGACGGGTCCTCTCCTTCATCGCCCTCGCCCGCGGCAACTCCGCTGCGCTCGCTCATCCTGGCCATGAACATCAGGCTGGCCAGCGTCACACCGACACCGATCGCGACCGTCAGGTCGACTAGAATGGTCAGCAGGAAGGTGACGATCAGCACGGCCCGCTCGCCGATCGGCATGCGGAGCAGCAGCAGGAAGCGCTTCGCCTCGCTCATCCCCCACGCAACCACGAACAGCAACGCGGCCAGCACCGCCATCGGCACGAACGCCATCAGGTCGCTGGCGAACAGCACGAACAGTAACAGGAACGCCGCGTGGAACATCCCCGCAAACGGCGTCCGGCCGCCCGATTTGACGTTCGCCGCGGTCCGCGCGAGCGCCCCGGTTGCCGGCAATCCGCCGAACATCGCCGACCCGATATTGGCAAAGCCTTGCCCGACCAGTTCCTGATTCGAGCGATGGCGGAATCCGGTCATTCCATCGGCGACGACGCACGACAAAAGTGACTCGATTCCGGCGAGGAAGGCGATCGTCAACGCAGACGGCAGCACCGCCTGCATCATCGCCAGCGAGAAAGTGGGCAGCGTCGGCAGCGGCAGTCCCGACGGCATCTCGGGAAAGCGCGATCCGATCGTGTCGACGTTCAGTCCGAGCAATGCGACACCGAGCGACCCCACGATCACCACGATCAGGAAGCCAGGCAGGCGGGGCGCGAACCGGCGCAGGGCGATGATCAGCGCCAACGCGGCGCCGCCAACCGCCAACGTCGCTCCGTCGATGCTGCCGACAGCGGAAAAATACGCGCTCCATTTTTCAATGAAATCGGCCGGCACCGGATCGAGCCGAAGCCCGAGAAAATCGCGCACCTGGCTCGACGCGATAATGACCGCGATTCCGGCGGTGAAACCGGTGATCACCGGATGGGGAATGTAGCGGATAATGCGTCCCAGTCCGGCATAACCCGCCCCGATCAAAATCAGCCCGGCCATCGCGGTCGCCAGGACCAGCCCGTCATAGCCATGTTGTGCAATGACGTTGAACACGACCACGACGAACGCCCCGGTAGGTCCACCGATCTGCACCCGCGATCCGCTCAGGGCCGACACGATCAGTCCCGCGACGATGGCGGTGACCAGCCCCTGGTCGGGCGATGCGCCCGACGCGATCGCCAGCGCCATCGCCAAAGGCAGCGCGATCACCGCGACGGTCAGCCCGGCGATCACATCCGCCTTGAGCTGGCGAATGCCATAGCCTTCACGCAACACCGTGATCAGCTTGGGAGTGAATTGGGCAAGGTCGCGTGAGGTCACTCGCCCATTAGCGCCAGATCGTACCCGGCGACAATGAACCTCATTCTCGCCCGCGCTTCCCATCTTCGCGCAGCATGCTAGCCTCGCTGCATGACGGCACCCGAAACGACTTTGCCTGACAATGGCACGTTCTTCGGCCATCCGCGCGGCTTGGCCTATCTCGCCTTCACTGAAATGTGGGAGCGCTTTTCCTACTACGGCATGACCGCGCTGCTGACCTTGTACATGGTCAAGCAATTGCTGCTTCCTGGCCATGCCGAAAATGTCCTCGGGCTCGATGCCTTGCGCACTTTGTTCGAATTTCGCGGCCCGATGTCGGACCTCGCCTTCGCCTCGCTGATCTACGGCTGGTACGGCGGACTGGTCTATTTCACTCCGATCCTCGGCGGGCTGATCGCCGACCGCTGGCTCGGCGCCAAGCGCACCGTGGTTATGGGCGCGCTGCTGATGAGCGCGGGCCATCTGGCGATGTCGTTCGATGCCAGCTTCCTGATTGCGCTCAGCCTGCTGATCCTCGGCTCAGGCTGCCTCAAGGGAAATATTTCGGCCCAGGTCGGAACGCTTTATCCGCAAGCGGCGGAATCGCTGCGCGAACGCGGCTTCACAATTTTCTCGACCGGGATCAACATCGGCGCGGTGATGGGGCCGCTGGCGACGGCGTCGGTCGCGGCGGTCTACGGCTGGCATACCGGCTTCGCGCTCGCCGCCGGGCTGATGCTGTTGGCGCTGGTGATCTACCTTGCCGGCCAACGCCACCTGCCCGAACAGCCCGTGATCCGCTCGCGCGGTGGCGAAAAAGTAAAGCTGACGGGCGACGAGAGAAGCATTAGCCGGGCGCTAATCGCGGTGATCGCGTTGGTCATCCCGGTGAGCATCGCCTACCCGATGCTGTGGAGCATCGGCATCGTCTGGATCGACGCCGACGTGAGCCTGGCGACCGTCTCGGGCACGGTCCCCGCCGGATGGTTCAATTCGCTCGACAGTCTAGGCGGCATCCTCGCCGCTGCCCCACTGGTGGCGCTGTGGGCGGCGCAGGCGCGGCGCCAAGCTGAGCCTGCCAGCCTGACCAAGCTCGCCATCGGATCGACGATCATGGCGTTGGCGATCTTGCTACTCAGCGTCGGCAGTTTGCTGCCCGGCGCCGACGGCAAGGTCGCGGTCGGGTGGGCAATCGCCTGCTACCTCAGCGCCGGAATGGCCTTCATGTGGTATTGGCCGGTAACGCTGTCGATCGTCTCCGCGCTTGCTCCCGCGCGGGTCAAATCGACCTTGATGGGCGCCGCGTTCTTCG
>JBKJNP010000237.1:0-3576 GCA_046593565.1 Sphingomicrobium sp.
CACGCCAACGCCGGCACCGAGGATCCTGCCATTCTGGATGACGACCGTGCCGCCGACGATCGGATCGGACCCGTCCCCCAGCGCGACGGTGCCGCCCGTGATGGCGATGGTCTGGGCGTCGAGCGGCGATGCGCCACACAATAGGGCGGCCGCGATCAGGAGGCGCTTCACTTCACATCTCCTTCGCCCGGCTGGCCGAGTTCGAAATCGCTCACCGGGCGCAACCGCGGGTTGGCGCTGTCATACATCATCGCACCGTCGATCCACACCTTGTCGGGCCGCGTATAGGTGCTGAACGGATTGCCGTTCCACAGCACGAGATCGGCCATCTTGCCGGCTTTCAGGCTCCCCACGCGGTCGGCAATACCGAGCGCCTTCGCCGGGTTGTAGCTGAGCCACTTCCACGCATAAGCGTCGCTGACATTGTGCCCCATCCGGCGTCCGTCGGCGAGCGCCTTGGCCGCTTCCTGGTTCAGCCGCTGGATGCCGTTGGCGTCATCGCTGTGGACGATGGCGCAGGCCCCGGCACGGTCGACGAGCGGGATATTCTCCTTGATCCCGTCATAGCTTTCCATCTTGAAGCCGTACCAGTCGGCCCACATCGCCGAGCAGATGCCCTCGCGCGCCAGCAGATCGGCCACTTTGTAGCTTTCGACCGCATGGTGGAAGGTGCTGATCTTGTAGCCAAATTCCTTGGCCATATCGATCATTATCGCCATTTCGTCGGCGCGGTAGCAATGGTTGTGGATCATGATTTTGCCGTCGAGCACGCCGCGCAGCGTATCCATGGCGAGATCGCGGCCCGGCATGTCGCCGCCGGCCTTGTCATATTTATCCCATTTGCGGTCATATTCCTGGGCCTTGAGCCAGGTCGCGCGAGTCACCGCGACATTGCCCATGCGGGTACCGGGGCCGCCCTTGTTGCCATAAACGCGCTTGGGATTCTCGCCGCACGCCATTTTGAGGCCGTAAGGCGCGCCGGGGAACTTCATCCCCTGCGACGTGCGTGCGGGGACGTTTTTGAGCACCACGCTGCGGCCGCCGAACAGGTTCGCCGATCCGGGCAGGATCTGCAGCGCGGTTACACCGCCATTGGCGAGCGCGCGCGAAAAGCCCGGGTCCTGCGGCCACACGCTATGTTCGGCCCATACTTCGGGTCGGGACGGCGATGTAGCTTCGTTGCCGTCGCTATTGCCCTCGGTCCCCGGCGAGGGATAATCGCCGAGGTGGCTGTGGACGTCGATGATGCCGGGCGTGACGAACTTGCCGCTGCCGTCGATAGTGATCGCCCCCGCCGGACCCGCCAGCGAAGCATCGCCAGTGGCCACAATCGCGCCATCGGCGAACACCACCGTCCCATTGTCGATCCGCCCGCCCTCGCCGTCGAAGATGGTGACTCCCCGGATGACCGTCGGCGCACCTGAATAGCGGCTGTAGGTCGATGGATAGGGATCCTCGTTGATCCTTATCGGCGGTGACTTGGGCGGCGGGGTTTTCGCCACGCAGCCGGGCAGGAAGGCGGCGGCGACCGCCGCTCCGACGATCGCCGACCCGCGCATCAGGCCTTGGTCTCGCCCGAGAGGTTGGTGCCCGCAGCCTGCGGTTCGCCAAGCTCATTGTCGCCAGCGAGCGGATGATCCTCGAGCGTGTCGAGATGCATCCATTTCTTGACGATCGGCGATACCAGCAGGACGGCAACGCCGATGCCGATCGTGACCCAGCCGAACAGACTGTAGATGTCGAGCAGCCCTTGCTTGGTCATTTCGCCATCATGCCCGCCGGTCGCCTCGCCGATCTTGCCGGCGACGAAATTGCCAACCGCGGTCATGTAGAACCAGGCGCCCATGATCAGTGATGCCATGAAGCTCGGCGCCAGCCGGTTCATCGCACTCAGGCCGACCGGGGAGAGACATAGCTCGGCGGTGGTCGCGAACAGATAATAGCCGAGTACGAAAATTACCGGGACCATCACGTTGATCCCCATTGCCGCTGCGCCCCACACGAGGACGAGGTTGGCAAAGCCCATCTGCAACAGCGCAATGCCGAACTTGGCGGGCGCCGACGGTTCAAGACCACGCCGTCCCAGCATCACCCACAGCCCCGCGAATAGCGGTGCGAGCAGGATGATGATGATCGGGTTGATCGACTGGAAGATCGACGCCGGAATGCCCGACCGGTCGACGAAGCGGTCGGTGAACAGGTTCATCGAGCCGCCTGCCTGCTCGAACAGGCCCCAGAAGATAGGGTTCAGCGCAATCAGGAACAGGATCGCGAAGATCCGTTCGCGCGGTTCCTTGTCGAGCTTGAATGCCTGGTAGAGCACATAGCCGAGCAGGCCGATGCCGCTGATGATCAGCAGGGTTTGGATGACGTCCTGATACTGGACCAACGCCCAGATCACCGCGACGGCGGCAATGCCGACACCGTAAAGCGTGGCTTCCTTGCTCTTGCTAAGCGGGGCCGGAGCCTCGCCCGCACCATTGAGCGCCTTCTTGCCAAGGACGAACACGGCAAGCCCGGCGAGCATGCTGATGCCGGCCAGGCCAAAGCCATAGCCCCAGCCGATCGTCTCACCGAGATAGCCGACGAGGATGGTGCCGATCGCGGCACCGACGTTAATTCCCATGTAAAAGATGGTGTAGGCACCGTCGCGGCGAATATCGGTGAGCTTGTAGAGCTGCCCGACCATCACCGAAATGTTGGCCTTGAGGAAACCCGAGCCAACGATGATGAATGCCAATGCGAGCCAGAAAACGTTGATTGTCGGGTCGGCTTGTCCGCCGACCCCCTCGACCGCCATCAGACTGTGCCCGAAGGCGAGCAACAGTCCGCCGAACAGTACGGCTTTGCGCTGTCCCAGATAGCGATCGGCGATATAGCCGCCGAGCACCGGGGTGATGTACACTAGGCTGGTGTAGGCACCGTAGATAAGGTTGGCCTTGCCGTCGTCGAACAGCCAATGCTTGGTGAGGTAGAAGATTAGCAGGGCGCGCATGCCATAGTAGGAGAATCGCTCCCACATTTCGGCGAAGAACAGCATGTACAGGCCCTTGGGATGGCCCGCGAATTCCGGCTCTTTCTGGATCGCGATTTTGGCACCGATCGTGAGGAAGACTGCCAGCAAAATCACCGCGATCGCGGCAATCCACTCGGCTTCTTGCCAAAGAGCCATGTCTTTCATTCTTCTCTCTCCGCTCTGATCGGCACGCCTCGCGCGGGGGTGCCTGGTTTGTTGTCGCGCACCCTAACGGGGAAATTTGGCTTGTGAAGCCGGTTGTTACGGACGGTTGCCATGCTACTGCGAAACGATGACGCTCAACGACCGTTCCACGCCCCTCAGCCTGCTTGAAACGCGCCGTTCGGGCCGCCCGCGCGAAATGATCGCGCCGGGACCGAGCCCCGATGAGCTGGACCGCATCCTGACGATCGCCGCGCGGACCCCCGATCATGGAAAGCTTGCTCCGTGGCGGTTCGTGATCGTGTCGATCGAGCAACGCGCCGCGCTGTCTGACCTGCTCGCGAAGGCTTTGCCCGAATCGGTCGCTGATGCGGGGCCCGCCCATTTCCACAAAGCTC
>JBKJNP010000264.1:0-11605 GCA_046593565.1 Sphingomicrobium sp.
TGCGCGGGCGCTCGACCTGATGGCACTCGGCGACGATGTCCTCGCCTCGCTCGGACACAAGCCGCGGCGACTGGGGATCGAAATCATCTGTTTGAGCGCGATCGCGGTCGGGGCGTGTGTGTCGGTGTGCGGGGCGATTGGCTTCGTCGGTCTGATCGCGCCGGTGATTGCGCGACGGCTAACGCGGGGTCACCCGGGGCGGGCATTGGTCCCCGCGGGACTGATCGGCGGCGGGCTGGTGATCGGCGCCGATTTGCTGGTGCGCGCTATCCCGCTCGATCGCGCGATTCCGGTCGGGGTGGTGACGACGCTGATCGGCACCCCGATCTTCATCGCGATCCTGATGTCGATGCGCTCGAGGATGGCGTCATGACGCCATTGCTCGACGCACGGCAAGTCGGCATCGCCGGGCGCCTGACCCCAAGCGACCTGATCGTCGAGGCCGGCCAGATGGTGGCGGTGATCGGCCCCAATGGCGGCGGCAAGACCAGCCTGTTGCGAGCGCTGGCACGAACCGAGGATGCACTTGGCGCGGTGGCGATCGACGGACAGGATGTCGACCCGACGGGCGAGGCGCAACGTCGCCGCCTGCTCGCCTTCCTCCCCGCATCGAGCGAGGCAAGCTGGCCGGTTTCGGTGGTGGATTTCCTTGGCTTCGGGCTTGGCGCGCGAGACGCTACGCGGATCGATAAACTGGTCGAGATGTTTGAGTTGGGGCGCCTCTCCCGCCGCCCGATCGACCAATTGTCGACCGGCGAGCGGGCCCGGGCGATGCTCGGGCGGGCGATTGCGGCATGTCCGAGGTTGCTGCTGCTCGACGAACCCTTGTCGAATCTGGACCCCTACTGGGTGCTTCGGACGACCAAGGTCGTGCGGGCCGAGGTTGAATCCAATCACAGCGTTGCGTTGGTGTCGGTCCATGATCTGGACATGGTGCGCCGGTTCGACCGGGTAGTGCTGGTGAGTGCCGGGGCGATCATCGCCGATGGAATGCCGGACACCCTGCTGGGCAGTGAGGAATTCGAATCCGCGTTCCGCATCACCCGAGGCGATAACGGATGGGTGATTACGCCGGGGGATCCGCAATCATTGCGGTGAAATTGGCTTCGGCGGCAAGCTTGCCGTTGACGGTCGCGCGGCCCGCAAACTTGCACACCGAGGCGCGCTTCTGGACGAATGCGACGTCGAGCGTGAGCAGGCAGCCCGGCTCTACCGGCAAGCGGAACTTGGCACCATCGATGGCCATGAAATAGACCAGTTTGCCCGAGCCGGCGAGGCCGAGGCTCTCGACCGCGAGCACGCCGGCGGCCTGCGCCAGCGCCTCGACGATCAGCACGCCCGGCATGATCGGGCGACCGGGGAAATGGCCCTGGAAGAATTGCTCGTTGATCGTCACCGCCTTGATCGCGGTGATCGACACGTCGCGTTCCAGGCGCTCGACCCGGTCGACCAGCAACATCGGATAACGATGGGGCAGCGCCTCCATCACCCGCCGAACATCCAGCGGGCCGATGGGGGCGCTTGCCTCAGTCATGCTATCTAGCGGCCCGCCGGACGCGATTGCTGCGGCAGCGGCGTGACGCTAACCGACGGCAGCTGCTGGTTGAGGGCGGCAAGAACTTCGGCGGTCACGTCGGAAGCGGTGTTGCTAGCAAGGGTCGCATTCTTGCCGACCACGACGTCGGCCTGGCGACGGGCGCGCACCTGCTCCGAAATCAGCACGACGCGGTTTGCGATCTGCTGCTGCACATTGGCCTGGATCGACTCGATCGAGCGCTGCTTGTTGGCAAGCTCGGCCTGCGCAGCCTGCTGCTTGGCCTGGAAGGCGGTGACGCGGGTACGAAGCGCCGCATCGGGCTCACGACTGCCAAGCGCCTTGACCGCGGCGTCGAGCGACGCGGCTTCGGGCTTGAGCTGCGCCTCCAGGGCCTGGGCGCGGCTCTGGCCCTGCTGGACCTGGCTCTGGATCGAGGCGGAGGCGGCGCGGCAGGCGGTGCATTCGGTCAGCACCTTGTCGAGATCGACGATCAGCACTGCCGGTGCCGCAAAGGCCGCCGACGGAAGGGTGAATGCGGTCGCGGCGAGCGCGGCGGCAACGATCATTTTGCGCATCAGAATTGGGTTCCTACGTTGAACGAGAAGAGTTTTACTTCATCGCCTTTTTGCTTGAGCAGCGCCTTGGCGACATCGATCCGCAACGGACCGAAGGGCGAATTCCAATTGACCCCGACACCAATTGAGAGGCGCGGCTTGGGCGAATTGCCATAGAAAAATTCTTTGAATCCTGAGTTCGCCTGGTAGGTGAAATCGTCGGCAGTGCCGGGCAAACCGAGACTGCAGACGTCGCCGACCGCCAGGACCTGGATCGGCCGCGGGGTGACCGGATCGCCGTCGTCAGGACCGATGCAATTGCCTGGTTCGTCCGTCAGATTTGGCTTCTTGATTCCGAACACCGACCCGACATCGATGAAGGCCGCCGGGCGCAGGCCAAGGCTGCGGATATTGGCGCTGACCGGAATTTCGACTTCGATGCGGCCCATATAATAGGCCCGCCCGCCGATCGCGTCCGAGATCGGGTCGCCTTCGGTCGCGAGCGTGGTTGGCGTCGCGTAGAGCACACGTTCGATCCGCGGGCCGATGCCTCGAATGTCGAAACCGCGCATCTGCGCGCCGAAAAAGCGGTCGCTCAGGCGGATCTGGTCGAGGCCCGGTCCCGAGCTGGACTGAAGCGGATGGATGTAGCCCGCTTCGCCATGAACAGAGAGCTGGAACTGCTTGGGGAGCAGGAAATATTTGGTCGCGTCAATCCGGGTACGAACATATTTGACGTCCCCGCCGAGGCCAGCGAAATCCTGGCTCAGCACTACCCTCTGGCCACGAGTGGCGCGAATGCCGTTGCGATTGTCGAAGATCGCCGAATAGCCGACAACCGAGCTGATCGTCGTTCCGAGCTGGTCGCACAAATAGCGACCGGCAAGGCGCGGACTGCATTCGGGGCCACGCGGGCCGGTACCGTCGGGATCGAGGAAGAAAGTGCCCTCGTCGAGGGTCAGTTTATCCTGCACGAGCTGATAACGAGTGCCGAAGCTGATGAACTCGGTAATCGGGAAACCGAGCCGCAACGCTGCGCCGGTGCTGAGTTGCGAATAGGTCGTCCGTCGTTCGTTCCCCTGACGGCTGAAGCTGTTGTAATCGCGCCGGTAGATTTCGCCACCGAGCAGGATGTTCTTGTCGAACAGATAAGGCTCGACGAAGCCGATCTGGGCCGAGCGCGAATAGCGCGACCAATTGACCCCGGCATTCACTTCCTGGCCCTTGCCGAGAAAATTGCGCTGCGCAATGTTGGCCGAGACGATGAATTTCTCGAGGCTCGAATAACCGGCCGACAGCTGGAGCTCGCCGGTCGACTTCTCCTCGACGTCGAGGCCGAGAATCACGCGATCAGGGGTCGAGCCCTGGGTCTGCTTGACCTCCAGTTTCTCCTGGAAGAAGCCAAGGCTCTGGATGCGATCCTGGCTGCGCTTGATCTTGACCGCGTTGAAGGCATCGCCTTCGTTGACGCGGAATTCGCGTCGGATGACCTTGTCGCGCGTAATCGTATTGCCGTTGATATCGATCCGCTCGACATAGACGCGCGGCGACTCGTTGACCCGGAACTGAATGTTCATCAGGCGCTTCTCGGCATCGCGGTCGTACGCCGGGTTGATGTCTGCAAACGCATAGCCTTGAGCGCCGGCAACTTCGCTCAGCACGGCGACGACATCTTCAACCGCCTTGGCGTTGAACCAGTCACCCGAGCGAAGCCGAATCAGGCTGGTAAGGGTTTCCTTATTGAGATCGCGCAGACTGCTTTCGGTTTCGATCGTACCGAATTTGTAGCGGGGGCCTTCCTCGATCACATAAGTGATGACGAAATCGCGTCGATCAGGGGTCAGCTCAGCGAGCGCCGAAACGACGCGGAAATCGGCATAGCCCTCAGTCAGGTAGAAAGCGCGCAGCTTTTGCTGGTCGGCAGCAAGCCGATCGGGATCGTAGCCGTCGTTCGACTTGAAGAAGCCGAGCACGCCGCCGGCCTCCTTGGTGAACATTTCCTTACGCAGCCGGCCATCGCCAAATTGCTCATTACCGATAATGTTGATGGCGCGGACCTTGGAGGTCGGGCCCTCATTAATCTCGAACACCAGGTCGACGCGATTCTGGTCGAGCTGGACGATCTTGGGTTCGACCGTCGCGGCAAAGCGCCCGCCACGCTTGTACAATTCGATGATCCGGTCGACGTCGGAACGGACCTTGGAGCGGGTGAAGATCTGGCGCGGGGCGAGCCGGATTTCGGGCTGGATCTTGTCGGACTTGATGCGCTTGTTGCCCTCAAGGATAATGCGGTTGATGACCGGATTTTCCTTGATATTGAGGACCAGCGCGCCGGTATCCGCACCCCCAATGACCACGTCGGCAAACAGCTCGGTCGCGTAGAGATCCTTGAGCGCGGTATCGAGCGATTCCGCCGAATATTCCTGCCCCGGCGAGAGGTTAGAGTAAGAAATGACGGTGGCCGGCTCGAGCCGTTCCGCGCCGCGCACCGAGATCGAGCGGATCGTGCCGGTGGCCGCGACGACCGGGGCCGGCGCAGGGGCTTGCGCAGGCTGGGCCGCGGTCGATGCCGGCGGGGTCACGACCTGGCTGAACACGGGCGACGACAGGCCGCCCAGGATTGTCCCGACCAGGAACATTGCGCCACCGCGCGTACCGATTGACTTGGGTGTTGAAATCACGCGTTCCCGCCTCTTGCTATTGTCAAGGCGCTTGCCAACGCCGTGCCCGTCCCTGTTCGCCAAGCCCCTGCCCGACCTGCGCTAACCAATCAAGCGCCCAACACCATCCCACAGCCCGAAAAAGCTGAGATCATTGAAGGTTGCGACCAACAGGAGCGCCAGCAGGAAAGCGAGCCCACCGCGGAAAGCCCATTCGACCACTCGCTCGCTGGCCGGACGCCGCCGAACCGCCTCGATCGAATAAAGGACAAGGTGACCGCCATCCAGCATCGGGATTGGGAGCAGGTTGATGAATCCCAGATTAATCGAGAAGAAAGCGATCAGCTGGATGAAGTCGAGCAGGCCAATCGAAGCCTGCTGACCGGCGATCTGCGCCATGCGCAACGGTCCGCCCAGATCCTTCAGCGATCGGCGGCCACTGATGATTTGCCACAGGCCGTCAATCATCGCCTGGGTGGTCTTGATCGTGTAGCCCGTCGCTTCGGGCACCAGGCGCAGCAGTGGGACTTCGACGAATTGCCGCCGGCCGCCGGTCACCCCCAATTGCCCGATGCGGAAGTGCTGGCCGAAGCGATCGGCCTCCATCACCGTGCCTAGCCGAGCGGGAAGCACCAGGGCTGCGCCGCTACGGACCAGATGGATGTCGACCGTTTCGCCGGGTCGCAGACTGATGGTTCGCGCCAGATCCTCGAAACTCGGGGTCTCGCGCCCGGCGATTTCGGTGATCCGGTCGCCGACCTGGAGCCCGGCGGATGCCGCGGCGCTGCCTTTTGCGACAGAACTGATCACAGCGGGTGTCTGGGGGACGCCGTAAGCCGCGAAAAAGGCAACGAAAATGAGAATCGCGATGAGGAAGTTGGTCATCGGTCCGGCGAGGACAATCAGGAACCTCTGCCACGGTGGGCGCAAGTGGAAACTCTGGCGCCGCTGGTCGGAGGTGAGATCGTCACTGAAGGCTGGAGCGCTGGTCGCATCGGCATCGCCGATGAACTTGACGTAGCCACCCAAGGGGAGCGCAGCGACCTTCCAGCGGGTGCCGCGCTTGTCGGTCCAGCCGAAAACCTCCTTGCCGAAGCCGATCGAAAAGGCCTCCGCCCCGACTCCCAACCAGCGCGCCACCCAATAATGGCCGAGCTCGTGGAAAATGATCAGCGGCCCGATCGCCCCCAAAAAGGCGATGATCATGAACCAGGCCGGGGGTTGCGACAGCATCAGGCGACCATGGCTTCAAGCGAGGAACCGACCTTGCGGCGTACCGCCTGGTCGATGTCGATGACCTCGGCGATTGACGAGGGCGCCGGGGCGTCGGTCTGCTCGATCGCGCGCTCGACCGTCGCAGCAATGTCTCCGAACGCGATCCGGCGATCGAGGAATGCGGCGACGGCAAGCTCGTTGGCGGCGTTGAGGACGATCGCCTCCCCCTTCCCGCTTTCCAGCGCGGCACGGGCCAGTCGCAGTGACGGGAACCGCACTTCATCGGGCGGTTCGAATGACAGGGTCGCGATCTTGACCAGGTCGAGCGTTTCGGCGCGGGTTGCGATGCGCTCGGGCCAGGCCAACGCATGGGCGATCGGGATTCGCATGTCGGGCGAGCCAAGCTGGGCAATCACCGAACCATCGACATATTCGACCATCGAATGGATCACCGACTGCGGATGAACCAGGATGTCGATCCGATCCGACGGCAAACCGAACAGATGATGCGCCTCGATCAGCTCGAGCCCCTTGTTCATCATCGTCGCACTGTCGATCGAGATTTTGGCGCCCATCGACCAATTGGGATGGGCCAGCGCCTGTTCGGGCCGAGCGACATCCATGTCGGCCTTGGCCCAGGTGCGAAACGGTCCGCCGCTGGCGGTCAGGATTAGTTTTGCGACACCGTCGTGACTATTGCCAGCAAGGCACTGGAAAATAGCGTTATGTTCGCTGTCGACCGGCAGGATTGTAGCGCCGGTGCGCTTGGCCGCGTCGGTCATCAACGAGCCCGCAGTGACCAAGGCTTCCTTGTTGGCGAGCGCAATCGTCCGTCCCGCCTCGACCGCCGCCATGACCGGCTCCAGCCCAGCGCAACCGACAATCGCTGCCATCACCCATTCGGCCTCGCCCGCCGCAGCCTCGAGCATCGCCTCACGGCCTGTGGCGGCGCGGCAGTCGGTCCCTGCCATCGCATCGCGCAATTCATCGAGTTTACGCTCGTCTGCGATTACCGCGAGCTTTGCACCGGTGCGGCGGGCACAATCGGCCAGCGCGGCGGCATTGGTCGCGGCGGTCAGCGCAACCACCTCGAACCGGTCGGGATGGCGCTCGACCAGGTCGAGGGTCGAAGTGCCGACCGATCCGGTCGCGCCGAGGATGGAAATACGCCGTTTCAAAGCAGGCCTCCCGCCTGGAACAGAGCCGTCAGTACGGCAACCACCACCAGCCCGTCGAGCCGGTCAAGGATTCCGCCATGGCCGGGCAGCATCGAGCCGCTGTCCTTGGCCCCGGCGCGGCGCTTGAGCCAGCTTTCGAACAGATCGCCGCCTTGCGCCGCGAATGCGAAGGCGGGCGCAAGCCAGATCAGCGTCGTCGGCAGCATGACAAATTGCATCCAGGCCCATCCGGCGAGCGCGGCGCTGACCATCCCGCCAATCAGGCCGGCCCAGGTCTTGTTGGGGCTGATCGACGGCGCAAGTTTTGGACCGCCGATCGCACGACCGGCGAAGTACGCGCCAATATCAGTCGTCCAGGTGACGATGAACACCCAGAATATCAGTTCCAGCCCCTGCGGTGCGCGGTCGCGAAGCCACAACAGGGCGAGGGCGGGCAGCAAGGCGTAGGCAAATCCGGCGACCATCCAGCCGGTGCCCCAGCGCTCGGTCAGGCGGCGCCATTCGACGAACATCGCCCCGGCGCCGACCGCAACAAGGATGGCGAAGAAATAGCCGCCCAGGAACGCCGCCACCAACGCCACGCCGGCCATGACGATCGCAGCCAGGCTGCGGACCAATAATTCGTTCATCGGCCGCCGAACCGCCGCTGGCGCGACGCAAACTCGCCGAGCGCGGCGGTGAAATCCTTCTCGTCGAAGTCGGGCCACAAGGTGTCGACGAACATCAGTTCGGCATAGGCCGCCTGCCACAGCAGGAAGTTGGACAGCCGCACCTCGCCCGAGGTCCGAATGAGCAGGTCGAGCGGTGGAAGATCGGCGGTCTGCAGCGCGGCGTCGATCGCGGCTTCGTCAATGCTCGCCGGATCGCGGGTGCCCGCTTGTACCTCCTCCGCCATGTGCCGGGCGGCGGCGGCAATTTCGCCGCGCGAGCCATAGCTGAGCGCGACCACCAGGGTCAGCCGCTGGTTGGCGGCGGTTCGCTCGACTGCGGCTTGCAACCGCGCCTCGAGCTGCGACCCGAACGCCGCCGGATCGCCGATCAGCCGAAGCCGCACGCCTTCCTGCTCAAGGGTCTGCAATTCCTTCTCGATGTAATAGCCGAGCAGACCCTTGAGAGCGCTGACTTCCTCCTCTGGCCGCCGCCAATTCTCCGACGAGAAAGCGTAGAGGGTAAGCACTTCGACCCTCGCCTCGGCTGCGGCGCGCAAGGTCTTGCGCACGGCTTCAGCGCCGGCGCGATGCCCGGCGGCGCGCGGCAGCGAGCGCTTCGCCGCCCAGCGACCGTTGCCGTCCATGATGATCGCGACATGACGCGGGACTGCGCCTCCGCCCGTAGGCTGGACAGGCGGGTCGGCCCCCTCCAGCGCGGCGGGGCGAACGCTCACTGGCCGAGGATTTCCTGTTCCTTGGCATGGGCCGCAGCGTCGATTTCCTTGATCGTGTCATCGGTCATCTTTTGGACCTCGACCTCGAGCCGCTTGCGCTCGTCCTCGCTGATCTCGTGCTTCTTCTCGTCGACTTTCAAATGATCCATTCCGTCGCGACGGACATTGCGCACCGCAATGCGCGCTTTTTCGGCATATTGGCCTGCTAATTTGGCCAATTCCTTGCGCCGCTCCTCGGTCAAATCGGGGATCGGAAGGCGGATCATGGTGCCGTCGGTGATCGGGTTGAGGCCAAGCCCGGCCGAGCGGATCGCCTTTTCGACCGGGCCGACATTGCCCTTATCCCACACCTGGACCGACAGCAGCCTGGGCTCGGGCGCGGAGACGGTCGCGACCTGGTTGAGCGGCATTTGCGCGCCATAAACCTCGACATTGATCGGATCGAGCAAGTTGGTCGAGGCGCGGCCGGTGCGTAGCCCGACTAGATCAGATTTCAGTGCTTCGATCCCACCGTGCATCCGGCGCTGCAAATCGGCCTTGTCATAGGTCGGCATATCTATTCTCCATCCTGAACAATCGTCGCGATCCCGCCCCCGGCCAGCACTTCGGCGAGATTGCCGGGCTGGCGAATGTTGAACACCACGATCGGAATATCATTGTCGCGGCACAGCGCCACCGCCGAAGCGTCCATCACCTTCAGATCGTCGCCGAGCACGCGGTCATAGCCGATCGCGTCATAGCGTTTGGCGGTCGGGACTTGCTTGGGATCCGCGTCGTAAATGCCGTCGACACTGGTGCCCTTGAACAGGGCATCGCACTTCATCTCGGCAGCGCGCAGGGCGGCGCCGGTGTCGGTGGTAAAATAAGGGCTTCCGACGCCGGCGGCGAAGATCACCACCCGGCCCTTGGCGAGGTGGCGCTCGGCGCGGCGGCGGATCACCGGCTCGCACACCTGATCCATCTTGATCGCCGACTGGACGCGGGTTTCGACACCAACCTGCTCGAGCGCATTCTGCATCGCGAGCGCGTTCATGACGGTGGCCAACATGCCCATATAGTCGGCCTGGGCGCGATCCATGCCCTTGGCCGCGCCGGCCATGCCGCGGAAGATATTGCCGCCGCCGATCACCAGGCACAATTCAAAACCCTGATCTCGGGCGGCCTTGACCTCCTGGGCCAGGCTGGCGACCGCATCCTGGTCAATCCCGAACTGGCCGGTGCCCATCAACGCCTCGCCCGACAGCTTCAGCAAGATACGGTTGAAGCGAGGGCGGGTCATGCGGTCTCCCGAAAAAGCGAAGGGGCGGATGCGCGTCTTACGGTGCACCCGCCCCTCTGCCAACCATGATTCAGGTGTTGCTTGTGCGACCGGCGTTTACGCGACCGGCTGGGGAACGCCCGAGGCGGCGGCGACTTCGGCGGCGAAATCGCTTTCAGCCTTGGCGATGCCTTCGCCGAGCTGGAAACGCTCGAACGCCTTCAACGTAATCGGCGCACCGGCGTCCTTCGCCGCGGCGGCGACAACGTCGGCAACCGGGGTCTTGCCGTCGATCACGAAGATCTGGCTGAGCAGCGCATTTTCCTTGGCGAACTTGGCCATTGTGCCATCGACCATTTTCTCGACGATATTGGCCGGCTTGCCGCTCTCGTTTGCCTTCTCGATCGCGATCGCGCGCTCGCGAGCGAGGAGGTCAGCGTCGAGCCCGTCGGCGTTAAGCGCGAGCGGGTTGGCGGCGGCGATGTGCATTGCCAATTGCTTGCCGAGCGCGGTCAGCGTGTCCGCCGGGGCCGAGCTTTCGAGCGCGACCAGCACGCCGATCTTGCCCATATTGGCGGCGGCGGCATTGTGGACGTAGCTCACCACCACGCCTTCGCTGACGTCGAGCAAGGCGGCGCGTCGCAACGACTGATTCTCGCCAATCATCGCGATATTTTCGGTCAATTTCTCTGCGACCGTGCCACCACTGGGGTAAGTCGCGCCCTTGAGGGCCTCGACGTCGCCGCCGGTGGTCAGTGCGAGGTTGGACACATCGCGGACGAAGCCCTGGAACTGCTCGTTCTTGGCGACAAAATCGGTTTCCGAATTGACTTCAACAACCGCGCCGCGAGTGCCAGTGACAGCAACGCCGACGAGACCCTCGGCGGCGGTGCGGCCGGCCTTCTTGGCGGCGGCGGCAAGGCCCTTGGCACGCAGCCAGTCGACCGACGCTTCCATTTCACCATTGTTCTCGGACAGCGCTTTCTTGCAGTCCATCATGCCGGCGCTGGTGCGCTCGCGCAATTCTTTCACCGAAGCGGCGGTGATCTCAGCCATGTCATTTGATCCTTTGAAAGACATACGGCCCGGCCGCCGATCACGTCGACAGTCCGGGCCGCAGGTAAGTGGGGGCCAGGCCCCCGATTGTTAAGCTTCCAGCGCGGCTTCGACCGGCGGTTCGACCATTGCGCCGACATCTTCGCCGCGGGCGGCGGCGTTGCCGGTTTTGCCTGACATCGCCGCATTGGCAATCGCCTCGCAATAGAGGCGGATGGCGCGGGCAGCGTCGTCGTTGCCGGGGACCGGGAAGGCGATGCCATTCGGGTTCGAGTTGGAATCGAGGATCGCGACGACCGGAATACCGAGCACATTGGCTTCCTTGATCGCCAGCTCTTCCTTGTTCGAATCGATCACGAACATGACATCGGGCAAGCCGCCCATGTCGCGGATGCCGCCAAGGCTCTTCTCAAGCTTGTCGCGCTCGCGGGTCTGCTGGAGCACTTCCTTCTTGGTCAGACCGGCGGTGTCGCCGCTGAGCTGCTCCTCGAGCGTCTTCAATCGCTTGATCGAGTTGCTGACAGTCTTCCAGTTGGTCAGCATGCCGCCGAGCCAACGATGGTTGACGAAATGCTGGCCGTCGCGCGCAAACAAGGGCACGCTCTGCGACAGGTCGATGATGTGAACGCCGTTGCGGTCGCCGAACAGGTACGGCTTCATCCGCGGATTCCAGCGGTGGGTCTGGTGGCCAAAATGGGCGCCAGCTTCGAGCAATTGCTGCATCGTGACGACGGGAGTCGCCATAGGATAGTCTCCTTCCGGT
>JBKJNP010000027.1:0-4033 GCA_046593565.1 Sphingomicrobium sp.
GCGCGCCGCCCGTCGCAACCGCTAGCGAGGCTCCATGAGCATATTATCCGACCGCTGGATTCGCGAGCAGGCCCTCAGCAACGCCATGATCGAACCGTTCGTCGAGGCCCAGCGCCGCGACGGGTGCATCAGCTATGGCTTGTCGAGCTACGGCTATGACGCGCGGGTCGCCGACGAGTTCAAGATTTTCACCAACGTCAATTCGGCGGTGGTCGACCCCAAGGATTTCGACGCCAACAGCTTCGTCGACCGCAAGACCGACTGCTGCATCATCCCGCCGAACAGTTTTGCTTTGGCGCGGACTGTGGAATATTTCCGCGTGCCCGAAGATGTGCTGGTGATCTGCCTCGGCAAATCGACCTATGCGCGGTGCGGGATCATCGTCAACGTGACCCCGCTCGAGCCCGGCTGGGAAGGGCACGTCACGCTGGAATTCTCCAACACCACCCCGCTGCCCGCCAAAATCTACGCCAATGAAGGCGCGTGCCAGTTCCTGTTCCTGAAAGGGAATGAGCGATGCGAGACCAGCTACAAGGACCGCGCCGGCAAATATATGGGGCAAAGGGGCGTAACGCTGCCCAAGCTGTGACCCTCGACGAGGCCCGCAAACTCGACGCCGCCGATCCGTTGACGCATTGCCGCGACCGGTTCGCGCTGCCCGAGGGGCTGATCTACCTCGACGGCAATTCGCTTGGGGCCTTGCCCCGCGCCGCCCCCGCCGCGATCGCCGACCTGGTCGAGCGACAATGGGGCAACGACCTCATCACCAGCTGGAACAGGAATGGCTGGATCGACGCGCCAACAACGCTTGGCGCAATGGTCGCCCCGCTCATCGGCGCGGCGGCGGACGAGGCGTTGGTGTGCGATTCAACGTCTGTGAACTTGTTCAAGTTGCTCGCCGCGGGGCTGGCCGCCCTGCCCGGCCGCCGCGTCATCCTGACCGAGCACGACAATTTCCCGACCGATCTGTACATCGCGCAAGGCGTTGCCCAGCTCATTCCCGGGGCTGAGCTTCGCACCGTCGAGCGCAGTGAGATAGTGGCATCGCTCGACAACCAGGTCGCGGTGCTCATGCTAACCGAGGTCGATTATCGCAGCGGGGAGCGGCACGACATGGCGGCCCTATCCGCCGCCGCTCGGGACGCGGGAGCGCTCAGCTTGTGGGATCTGTCACATAGCGCCGGGGCAATGGACATCAGGCTGAACGAGTGTGGCGCCGATCTCGCTGTCGGCTGCGGCTACAAATATCTCAACGGTGGGCCGGGAGCGCCGGCGTTCCTCTATGCCGCCGCCGCTCTGCAGGACCGGCTGCAATCGCCGCTGGCCGGATGGATGGGTCACGATGCGCCGTTCGACTTTGACGGCGACTATCGCCCGGCGCCGGGCATCGCGCGCTTTCTGGCCGGCACGCCGCCGATAATCGGTATGGCCGCGCTCGCCGCCGGCCTCGCCACATTCAACGGCGTGAGCATGGCGGCGGTCGAAGCCAAAGCTGCATCGTTGACAGATTACTTCATCGCTTTTGTCGAAACGCTTTGCCCGTCTCTCGAACTGGCCTCGCCGCGCGATGCAGCGAAGCGCGGCGCCCATGTCAGCTTTCGGCACCCCGAGGCCTATGCGGTGATGCAGGCGCTGATCGAGCGCGGCGTGATCGGCGACGTGCGCATGCCCGACCTGATCCGCTTCGGCTTCGCCCCGCTTTACAACCGCCATGAGGATGCGTTTCTCGCGGTGACGCTGCTGGCCGACATTCTCGACCGCAATCTGTGGGACGACCCGCGTTATCTAGAACGGGCGAAAGTCATCTAGGACTGCTTGGTGCGGCCGTGGTCAGCGGCGTTTCCCCTGGTGACGAATGTTGGCAGGGCGGCCGCGGCGCGGGCCTCGCGGCAGGGTGCGGTCCCTGCGCGGACCCGGGCGCCGTTCGCCACCACCGAATGAGCCCTCGGCCAGCTGGAAGCGAAGCGCGCCAGAGGCGGGGTTGGCCTCGGCCAGCTTCAGGTCGATCAGCTGACCCTGCCGGTAGGTTTCGCCGGTCTCCTCGCCGACCAAGGCTCGCGCCGCCTCGTCAAAGCGGAAATATTCATTGCCAAGGATCGAGGCCGGGACCAGCCCGTCACCGCCGAGGTCGAGCACGGTGGCGAAGAAGCCGAACGACTGGACCCCGGTGATCCGGCATTTGAGGATCTGCCCGACACGGTCGGCGAGGAAGGCGGCGACATAGCGGTCGACAGTCTCGCGCTCGGCCTCCATCGCGCGGCGCTCGAGGATCGAGATTTTCTCGCCGATCTCGGTGAACCGCTCGACCTTGTCGGGCCCCAACGCGCCCTCGCCCAATTTATAGCTGCGCACCAGCGAACGGTGGACGATGAGGTCGGCGTAGCGGCGGATCGGCGAAGTGAAGTGGGCGTAGCTCGGCAAGCTGAGCCCGAAGTGTCCGAGAGGGTCGGGGGCGTAGCGCGCCTGCATCTGGGTCCGCAGCACCTGCTCCATGATCTCGGGCCGCGAGGGATGGTCCTCGCCCAGTCGCTCGATGATGCGGTTGAAGATGGCGGGCTTTACCACCTGACCGAGCGCGAACGGCAGATCGAAGGTCGCGAGATAATCTTTGAGCGCAGTCAATTTCTCGCGGCTCGGCGCTTCGTGGACGCGGTACATCACCGGCGCCTTCTTCTTTTCCAGCGCCTGGGCCGCGGCGACGTTGGCGGCGATCATGAAGTCCTCGACCAGCCGGTGCGCATCCAATCGTTCGCGCGGGGCGACCGAAAGGATGCGACCTTTTTCGTCGAGGACGACGCGGCGTTCGGGGAGGTCGAGGTCGAGCGGCTCGCGTTCGGTTCGCGCTGCGAGCATCATATGCCAGCACGACCAGAGTGGCTTGAGCGCACCCTCGACGATGGAAGGTTCAACGAGACCGGGAGTTCCGTCGATTGCGGCCTGTGCATTCTCGTAGGCAATGTTTGCGGCAACGCAAATCTTGGCGCGTGTGAATCGCCAACTTTTGAGCGCCCCGTCCTTGGCGATGTGCATGTGGCAAGCGAGCGCGGCGCGGACCTTGCCCTCCTTGAGCGAGCAGATGTCCGACGATAGTTCATGGGGCAGCATCGGCACCACGCGGTCGGGGAAATAGACGCTGTTGCCGCGTAGCAGTGCCTCGCGGTCGAGCTGCGATCCTTCGCGGACGTAGAAGCTGACGTCGGCGATGGCGACGATCGCGTCCCACCCGTCGCCGTCGGTGCGCGGGCTGGCCCAGATCGCATCGTCATGATCGCGCGCATCCTCGGGGTCGATCGCGACGATAGGCAGGTTGGTCAAATCTTCGCGTGTCCCGAGCGGCATCGTCGCCACCTTGTGCGCCTCGGCGATGGCTTGCTCGTCGAATTCGTCGCGCAGACCGTGCTTGTGGATCGCAATCATCGAGAAACTGCGCGCCGCGAACGGATCGCCCAGCACCGCATCGATGCGGGCGGTGACGCGCGGCGGCCGGCCCGATGGCTCGGCGAGGACGAGGTCGCCGGGGCGCGCGGTGTGCATGTCCGAAATCAGCATCTCGCGCCGCTCGCGCTTGTCGACCGGGGTGAGGAAGAAACGGTCGCCTTCGCGGCGCACCACGCCGAGCACCATCTCGGTCCCGCGCTCGAGCTTCTTCATGATGTGCGCGACATGACCCCGGCCCGCGTCCTCGGTCCGCGCCAGGATCCGGTCGTTGAGCGCCAGCGCCGAGCGGCGGCCTTTTTCGATCACCCGCAGTTTCGGCGCGGGGGTGTCGGCGTGCCAGCTTTCGGGTTGCGCCCACACCTGCCCGTCCTCGACCGAGACCACGCGAAGCACCGTCACCCGCGGCACCCCGCCCGCCTTGTGGAACGCGCGGCCGGGAGCGCTGTCGATCAGCCCCTCGTCGGCCATGTCCTTGAGCAGGGCCTTGAGCAAAATCTTGTCATGGCCGTTGAGGTTGAACGCCTTGGCGATCTCGCGCTTGCCGGCTGGCGAGCCCGATTGCTCGATGAATTCGAGGATCTGCTTGGAGGTCGGG
>JBKJNP010000119.1:0-5600 GCA_046593565.1 Sphingomicrobium sp.
CTTCGGACCCTCCGCCTTGGGCTTGCGCGATTCCTTGTTCGACTTCTTCTGGCCCTTCGCCATGGTCACTTCCTCTTCGTGGGGCGCCATGCCCGAAGGCCTGCCTAACGGCTTTGCACGGCGTTGGCGAGAATGGAGACGAGGAAAGGCCGCCGCCCCTGGGGGAAGGGACGACGACCTTAGTCGGACCAGCGGCCTGTTACGCCGGCTGGAAAGTCTTGCCGAAGCTCATGCTGAGCCCGCGGTCAGCGGTCCGGACCTTTGGGCTCGGTGTGGGCGCGGTGTTGGTCATGCCCTTGGGAAGCCCGGCCATTGACGACACTGGCGCGGCCATGCCGGCGGCGATGGCGCGGTCCCGCTGGTCGAAGAAGGCAGCGCGCTTGAGGCGCTTCTTGAGCGACAGCGACGGGTTGTCCGGTGTCGGCCCGCGCTTGGCGGCTTCGATACGGTTGGCCGGCGAGTCATTCTCGCGCTGCTTGGTATCCCAGCTGAACGCCGAAGCAGCAACCGGGGCCGCAGCCAACGGAGCGGTGGCAACAACCGGGGTCACGCTGGCGACCGGCGCGGGGCGGCTCATCGCCGGCTCGTGCCAATTGTCCTCGACCACAACCTCCTCGTCACGGCGACGGCGGCGGCGCATCGCGAAGCCGGCACCGGCCAACGCCAGGATGCCGAGACCGGCAGCCCCGGCGATCGGCAACAGATCATTGTCGATCGCGCTGTTGCTACTCGGGGCGACCGGAGCGGTCGCGACCGGCTCGGGCAAGGGCGCGACCATCGCCGGATCGACCGGCGGCAGCGCGTCTTCGACAGGCGTGGCGGGCGCGGCGGGAGCGGCGGCGGCCGGGGCAGGAGTGCGAGCGGCAGATGCCGGAGCGCGTGCCGCCGGGGCCGCAGTGACACGGGTCGGGCGCGCCGTCCGGGTCGTGCGGGTAGTGGTGGTGGTCGTCGTCGCCGGCGCGAGCGGATCGGCGACCGCTTCGGTGGTCGCCGGTTCGGCCGGGAGTGGCTGGTCGGCCACGATCGGAGCTGGATCGGACGTGACCGGGGCTGCGTCCTGCGCCAGCGCGGGGGTAGAGAGGAGGGCAGTGGCTACGGCGATCGCGGCCAGGCCCGAGCGGTTCAAAAGCTGCATGTTCATCATGCCCAACCAACCGTGCCAGCCTGGTTTAGGGCCCGTCGTTTCCGACGAAGCGAACGGTGGCCAGGGATGAAACGACATTACGGTGGGCTGTTAACGACGGTTCCCGGGTCAAGAGGGACCATTGCCACCGGACGTTGGAGGGAACAGTCGTCCCGCATTTGCGGCGGTCGCGGCCAGCAGTGCGGGGTACGTCGCGGTCATGTCATAAGCGCGCCCGTCAAGAGTCGAATCGACCGCTTCGGTCATGCTGGAGAGATACAGCGCGCGGATCTCCTTGACCTTCTGCAGCCGCGCATCGACGTCGCCATATTTGCTTACCTTGCTGCCTTCGATGTCGACAATCACGCGCGTCTTGGCGTCGCCTTCAGGGATCAGCTGCGCGGTGAACGACATCAGCGAGCTGTCATCGGACGTGATTTTCCACACCACTTTGGCCGGATCGGAGGCGTCGACCCTGGCCCGCGTATCGGTGCTGGTGCCAAACATATAGAGCGGCACTTCGACGGTGCGCAGCAGGTCGCGAACTTCCGCCGGGGGGCGCTGGTAAAGTTCGCCGGGCTCGTTGCAGCCAGCCAAAGCGGCGCCCAGCAAGGCCATCATCGAAATTCGTAAACGTCGCATGACAATGCCCCCCGTCCTGTCGACAGGATAGCTAGGGTCGAACGGGTTAAAAAGTAACTAGCGCTTGAGCGCCTTCACCGCCGCTAGCGACTTTGCGACATGATCCTTCCAGTCCATCTCGCTGTGCACCATCACGATCCGCCCGTCGCGGGCGATGACATAACTGGTTCGATTGGTCATACCGACGACGGGCAGCGCGACGTCATAGGCCTTGATCACCTTCGCGTCGGCGCGCGCCACCGGAAAGGCACTGCGGCACGCCTCGACCGAGAATTTCTTGAGCGTGTCGATCGTATCGGCGCTCATCCCGATAACGCGGGCACCGGCCGCCTTGAACTCGGGCATCGCCTCGCTGAAGGCATTGGCCTCGAGCGTGCATCCCTTGGTGAACGCCTTTGGGTAGAAATAGAGCACCACCGGACCGTGTCGCAGTTGCTCCGCCAGGTTGAGCCTGAACGCCTTGCCGCCGATCGCTCCTTGAGTGCTGAAATTGGGCGCCCTGGCGCCAGACGGAAGGGCTGCCGCGGTAGGAGCCGCGACGAGGGCCAAGGCAAAGGCGGTCAGGATGGCACGCATGTCGGTCTCCGCTGCAAAGACGGCAGCCTAGCGCTGTTGGCGCGGCCTGACCATCGGCAGTTCCGGTCTAGCGGGCGCTGGCGTGGAGGCTCATTCCCCCGACCCGCCGGCCGTGGATCCAGCTCTTGCCCTCGCCGATCGTCAGGACCGGGGTGAACTGGCGATTGCTCTGGGCGAGCATCGGGTGGCCGACGCGGTCATCGAGCACCATGAAACCGTCGGGCGTACGGGCAAGCAGGACGATATGCGCGCCGATCGGCTTTTGCCGACCGATGCTGATGTACAGATCTTGCGGATTGAAGCCGGCGGCTTTCAGCGCCTGCATTTCGACAATGGCGATATCTTCGCTGTCCCCAGTGCCGCGGTGCAACGTCTCGGCGGCGTTGGACCAGAAATCGGCGACCCGCATATTGTCGAGATCATGCGCCCATTTGACCCGGCCCAGCACTTCGCTCTGGACCGCGGCGAGCTGTTGCGCCGGGGACAGGCCGCGCAGGCGGTCGGCGATGGCGAGGACCGCCGGATCGTTACGATCGGCCAGGGCCACACGACGGAAGCGCGCATCGTAAAAGGTCACCCCGGCACCCACGGCGGCGGTGCCGAACACGTCTGGGCTGACCGGGGTTTTTGCGGTCATCGGACGCGCGGACAAATCACGCAAGCGGTTGAAACGGCTAGGGGTGGAATCGGGCCCGACAACGGTCTGGGCAATAGCGGAACTGGCAAGGAAAGCGCCCGTGATCGCGAGCATCACGCGATGCGGCATGGAAATCATATTGGCTCCCGGAGTTTTCCCTCAAGACGCCAAGGCTGAACGGTCGTTCCCATTAACAGAATAGGTTAACGTCAGTACGACGATTTTTACCGGTGAGTTGTTGCAATAACGCAACAATCGGCCTGTTCCGCGAATTTCTGCGGCAGGGATCAGCGCGTGGTCGATCCGATGATCCAGATCGCCGACATCAGGACGACCACCAGCAGCAGCGATATGCCAAGCACGTAGCGGACGATATGCGGTTGCGATCCGCCGCTGGCCTCGGTTTCGGTGACATGCACCTCGTCGCCGTCGCGTTCCATGGTTATCCTTTCGTGGCCACATTGACCACATTGAACATAACGCGCTTGTCCGGTGGGCGGTAGTGGGACTTTAGCGGTCGGCGGCCAGCCATCCGGTGAGGATATAGAGCAGGATCAGCACGGGGCCGGTCAGCAGGGTGCCGACGATCAACCCGAGGCGGATGATCAGTACGTCGACCCCGGTCCAATCGGCGAGGCCGGCGGCGATCCCCATGACCTTGCCCTGGGGGCGATTGAGAACAAAACGACCGTTCATGGCGATGACTTTCCTTGTGATGCGAGGGGTCAGGCGACCGCCAGCGGGCCGACGGCGGCGCTAACGAACAGCATGGCGGTGATGAAGGCGCCGGCTAGCGAGACGGCGGCATCGCGGGTCGAAACGAGCGATAAGAACATTGTGATAACTCCCTTTTTGTCACCCCCGATGGGTGATGCATCCTTCAATGCAGGGAGCGTGCCAATTGGGAATTATCCAGCAAATACAATGATTGAATGAATCGCGTGGCGGAATATCCCACCGTCCGCTCGCCAAAAGTTGGTGAAACTTACGAATAAATCAGTCTGGATCGCCGGGAAAGGCGGCGCGGTCGGGATGGCGCGGGCGAAGCGAGCGGAAGAAAGCGAACGCCGGCGCCATGTCGGCCTCGTAATCGCCGGTCGGGTGGATGATCGGGCCGAATATGCCGCGCTTGGTCGGATAATCGGGGCCAGCACAGACGATGGGCACACCGGCGCGGAGCGCGATCTGGTAAAAACCGGTCTTCCATTTGGTGGTCCGCGACCGCGTCCCTTCGGCAGCGACGATCAGCAGGAAATCCTCGTGGACTCGGATCTGCTCGACGATCTGGCCGACCAGATCCTGGCGCGCACCACGATCGACCGGCACCCCGCCGAGCGAGCGCATGAACCCGCCGAGCGGTCCGTTGAACAGGCTGTGCTTGCCGATAAATCGTACCCGCCGCCCGACGGCATGAATCGTGCCGAGGAAAACCGGAAAATCCCAATTGCTGGTGTGCGAGGCGCCGAGGATGATGAACTTGCGCGCATCGGGAAGCACGCCTTGCGCGGTCCAGCCGCTGCGGTGGTACCATTGCAGCAGCAGCCACAGCAGGGCGCGCGAAAAGGGCCCGAGCGGCGGGAAGTCGCTTGTCGCAGGTAGTGATTGCCCCATCGCCCCTCAGCGTGGAGCGGTCACGCGCTTCTGTCCAGCGGTCAGACGGTCTTGGCGGTCGCCGGCACCTTGATCGATTGTCGGGCCGAGGCTGGTCGGACCGAGGACTTCTGGCACTGGGCGACCAGAGTCGGGAAATCGAGATCGCTGTTGCGGTCGAGCGCGTCATTGCGGGCGGCGGCACATTGCGCGGCGCTTTCATAACGCGGGGCGAGGGTCGCGACGGTCTGGCAGTTGGCACCGCTGTCGGCGCAACCGAGGATCGCAATGAAATAACCGACCGGGCCCATGACACTCTCCATTGAACTTGAAGCTTAACTCTCGAATTTAACGCCCGGTTCCAACCGCTTCGTCGATTGCGTTGCGGTAGCCCCTGCCGCCCCCTACCTGTGACAAATGGACACCAGTCTCGAGCCGCTGCCGAAGGACAAGGGAAGCTTTGCCATCCTGTGGCGCTTCCTGCCGATGCTGTGGCCCAAAGATGCCCCGGCGCTGCGCTTCCGCGTGGTGGTGGCAGTGATCCTGGTGCTGGCCGGCAAGGCAATCACATTGGTCATGCCGTTCGCCTACAAAGCGGTGGTCGACGCCATGTCGGGCGACACGGCCTTGTTCGGTGCGGTGGCGATGCTGGTGGTGGCCTATGCGGTGGCGCGGTTCGGCGGGGTGCTGGCCGACAATTTGCGCAATGCAGTGTTCGAGAAGGTCGGCCAGGATGCCGCCCGGCGACTGGCGGCAAAGGTGTTCCGCCACATCCATTCGCTGAGCCTTCGCTTCCATCTCGAGCGACGCACCGGATCCTTAAGCAAAATCGTAGAGCGCGGCACCAAAAGCATCGACATGATGCTGTATTTCCTGCTGTTCAACATTGCCCCGACGATCATCGAGCTGGTCGCAATCTGCATCATTTTCTACATCAAGTTCGGCGTCGGGCTGGTGGTTGCGACGCTGGCGATGGTTGCAGTCTATATCCTCTTCACCCGCGCCATTACCGACTGGCGCAACCATCTTCGC
>JBKJNP010000217.1:0-2896 GCA_046593565.1 Sphingomicrobium sp.
CTGGCCTCGTCATCGAAATGACCGACGCCGGGATGCGCGTTACTGCCGACAAGCCATTGAAACCGCTGGCTATCTCGACGGCGCCTTATCCAGGCTTTCCGACCGATATGCAGGCGCAGTTCATGGCGATGCTCAGCGTCGCCAAGGGCGAAAGCTTCCTTGAGGAAACGATCTTCGAGAACCGCTACATGCACGTCCCCGAACTACGCCGGATGGGCGCCGAGATCGACGTGCGCGGGCGCTCGGCGATCGTCCACGGGGTCGGAGGCATGACCGGCGCGCAAGTCATGGCGACCGACCTGCGCGCCTCGATGAGCCTGGTCCTTGCCGGGCTTGCCGCCGAGGGCGACACCGAAGTGCTGCGGGTTTATCACCTCGATCGCGGTTACGAGCGGCTCGAAGAGAAATTGCAGGGCGTCGGCGCGACGATCGAGCGAGTCTCTGCGGGCTAGTCCGCGCTCGTCAGCTGGCGCTGGTCGCCGAGCTTATGGATCCGGCCTGATTTCATCACGAAACCGACTTGTTCGAGCAGCCGCACGTTCTGCGTCGGGTCACCCTCGACGGCGATGATGTCGGCCTCCTTGCCCGACGCGATCGTCCCGGCCCTGGCGCTGATCCCGAGCAGCTCGGCGGCGTCGACCGTGGCTGAGCGGATCGCCAGCGTCGGGCTCATCCCGTTCCGCACCATCAGCGCGAATTCCTCGGCATTGCGGCCATGTGGGCTGACCCCGGTGTCGGTTCCAAAAGCGATCTTGACGCCGCGGCGGATTGCTTCGGCAAAGCTTTTCTCGGCGTTACCGGCAGCGGCGCGGGCCTTGTCATATTGGGCTGGGGTCAACGCGCCGCGCAGCCCATCGGCAAGCGCCGCAGCCGGGGCGAGCAAGGTCGGGACATAATAAGCGCCGGTCTGCTTGTAGAGGCGAAAACTTTCCTCGTTCGTGAAGGTGCCATGCTCGATCGAATCGACCCCGGCGCGGAGCGCGGCATTGACCCCTTCGACGCCGTGGGCGTGAGCCGCGACCTTGCGCCCGAAGGTCCGAGCGGTGACCACTACGGCACGCATTTCGTCGTCCATCATCTGCTGGTTTAGTCCGCCTGGGACATTGCTCAGTACCCCGCCGGTGGCGGCGAACTTGATGACGTCGGCGCCGGCGCTGACCTGCTCGCGGGTGGCGCGACGGCAGTCGTCGGCGCCGTTGCAGGTGTTGCCGGGTTGGGCGACGAGGCTGGCGAGGCCGCGATTGGCGCCGTTGCGCCCGTCGCCATGCCCGCCCGACACCGACACCATCCGCGCCGCCGAGAGGATCGTCGGGCCGGAGAATTGACCGGCATTGATCGAATCGCGCAGGGACAGGACGAGCCGCGGATCGCCACCGAGATCGCGCACTGTGGTGAAGCCGGCGAGCAAAGTCTTGCGGGCATTGAGGATGGCGGTGAATGCCTCATCCTCATTGTCGCGGCCCGAGGCCTGGAGCCGCGCCTGCAGCCGGTCGTCGAGCCCGGACAGGTGAACGTGAGAGTCGATCATGCCCGGGAGGACCGTTGCGTTGCGGAGGTCGACCACGCGCGCACCGGGCAGGTCGACGAAGCCATCACGGACTTCGGCGATGGTCCGACCGCGGACGATGATCGTAGCGTTGCGGCGGGCGGGCTTGCCGGGTTCGGCGAGCAAGGTTCCGGCGTGGATCACGGTGACCGGCTCGGCGACGGGAGTGATCGTTGCGGGCGCTTGCGCGAACGCGGGCGCGGCGGTGGCGAGGGCGAGCGCGATAACCAATTTCTTCATGGAATTTCTCCTGTTCAGATCGTGTCGAGTGCGTGGAGCGCGAGGCCGACGAGACCGCCGACCAACGTGCCGTTGATGCGAATATATTGAAGGTCGCGGCCGACAGCGGATTCGAGCCGGTCGGTGATCGTCCGCGCGTCCCAGCCGCGCACCGTCTCGCTGACCAATTTGACGATCGAGCTGCCGTAGCTGGCGGCCATGCCGGCCACCGCGCGGCGCGCGAACTGGTTGATTGCAGTGCGGATGCGCTCGTCTTTCTCAAGGCTCTGGCCCATCGACTTGAGCACTTCCCCCATCTTGCCGGCCATTGCCGCGTCGGGATTGCGCGCGGCGCGGATCATCGCCTCGCGGCCCTTCTGCCACAAGGTGTCGAGCCACAGCCCGACCGAGCGATTGTCGAGCAATTGCAGTTTCAGTTCCTCGACCTTGGCCTGGGTTTCGGGCTTGATCTGGAGGTCGTTGGCGAGATCGGCCAGCGCTTGTTCGATCCGAATCCGGACCGGGTGGGCCGGGTCGGTGTGCATATCGACGGTCAGTTTCTTTAAACCGTCGATGATTGAATCCGACAGCCGCGAATCGACCCCGGCCAGCTTGAGCACCCAATTGGTGCGTTTCTTGACCATCTCGCGGATCAGGCTCTCGTTGGCGTCGAGCGCGCGACTGCTCCAGCGGATCACCGCTTCGAGCATGGGCACATGGCGATCTTCGTTGATCGCCGAGGCGAGCGCATGGCCGAGCAGCGGCGCGACCTCGGCCTGCCGCAGCCGACCGGAGATGGCGCTTTTTACCAGACCGCCGAGACGTTCGTCGTCGAGACTCTCGAACAGATCGGCGATCAGGCGGCTGGCCCCTTGGCGAATCCGCGTTTCTTCGCCCTGTGGCGCCTGCAGGAAGCGACCCGCTGCGCCCGCCAAATCGATATGCCGCATTCGCCGAGCGACCACCGGGGCGATCAGGAAATTGGACTTGAGGAAACTGGCCAGCGCTTCGCCAATGCGATCCTTGTTGCGCGGGATGATCGCGGTGTGCGGGATCGGCAAGCCGAGCGGGTGGCGGAACAGGGCCGTCACCGCGAACCAGTCTGCCAGCCCGCCGACCATGCCGGCTTCG
>JBKJNP010000248.1:0-6161 GCA_046593565.1 Sphingomicrobium sp.
ACAAAGGCGATCTGGCGCTGAACAAGATGTGCACGGTACGTCCTGAGACGTGGCAGAAATGGCATGGCCCTGAGGCGGGGTCGACCATGTTCCTGTCGCCCGGCGAGCAGGTCAGCGCCAGATCGCCCTTGTCGATCAGCTCGAACGCGACATTGGTGGTCATCATCTTGGCCATCGAGGCCGGCGGCATGCGCTGGTTGCCATTCTTGTCGAGCAACACCGCGCCCGAGCTCAGGTCGATCAGATAGGCGACCCGGGCGGTGGTATCGAACGGCGGGGCCTTGGCGGGGGCGGCGCTGGACATCAGCGCGAGCGAAACGGTCGACAACAGGGCAAAACGGATCATGGAATGAACGACTCCGAGCTTGGGGCTTGCCCGACCTCTATCCCGCCCTGCCCGTCTTGTCAGCGCCCGATAATGCCGTCGGCAAGCAGCAACACCGACAAAGCGTAGAAGTTCGAGCAATTATATTTCAGGATCGCGCGGTAATTGTCGGTCACCAGATAGGCGGTCTGACCTGGACCGTCAGGTTCGAACAAAGCGGCAAGGTCATTTTCCCGCAACGACTGCGCGACCGGAGCCACGCCGAGCGACCGCCATTGAGTCATGGTCATCGGCCGGCTGTGACGGGCATAGACCCGCGGGCAATCGACTGTGGCAACCGGGTTGCGCACGGCGGCGCGGTTGAAGCCATAGGGCACGCGCACCGGGACGCCCCACAGCATGTTCGCCTTCCAGCCAGCGTCACGCAGATAGTTGGCGATCGACGCGAAAGCGTCCGGCTCACTGCGCCAGATGTCGGCGAAATTGTCGCCGTCGCCATCAGCACGGAGCCTTAGCGCGACCGACGGCATGAACTGCGGATAGCCCATCGCGCCGGCCCAACTGCCGCGCAGGCGATTTCGCGTGTAACCCAGATCGACCAATTTCATCGCGGCAATGAATTCGCCTTCGAACAAGGGGCGGCGGCGCCCTTCATAGGCCAAGCTTGCAACGGCATCGAGCACGTCGAAATTGCCGGTGACGGTCCCGTAGCTGGTTTCCTTGCCGTAGATGCCGAGGATGACCGAAGCGGGAACGCCGATGCGTTGCTCGATCGATGCCAGACGGGGATAATGGGTAGAATATTTGGCGGCGCCGCGGCGGATGAGGTCGGGCGTGACGTGTTTGCGGCGGAACGGCGCGAAGGGCGGCGTGGCGTTCGGATTGCTCGGCTGGCCCGGCTGGGCACGGTCGAGGCGAATCGCGGTGCTGCTGAGGCGGAGATAGGGGATGACCGCGGCGATGGTCGCCTCGCGGATACCGGCGGAGCGAGCAAGCGCGGTCAGGCGCTGTTTGTAGGTCTCGAAGCTGTTAGTCGCCGGCTGGAGCAATAGCGGCGTCGGCGGGAGCGTCTGGCGATGGACGGTAACCGGCTGCGGCAACGGGGCGAGCGGATCGCCCACCTGGGCCGAGGCGGTCGCGCTAAGCAGCACTGCGAGCATCATATGGAATCGAAACGTCAAAAGTTGATTGCCTTTTCTGAATGCGTCCGAGGCTAGCGGCTGTTGTCGCCGCGGCCCATCCGCCCTGTCGCTCGCAATGCACATCCTGGCCGACTGTGGAAGGCGCAAGATGAACCGTGGATTGAAAAGCGGATGATGCTATGGACCGCGGCCAGGGAGAGATGGCCGAGTGGTTTAAGGCAGCGGTCTTGAAAACCGCCGTGGGTGCAAGCTCACCGTGGGTTCGAATCCCACTCTCTCCGCCACCCCCCTCACCTCCCCCGTCGAACCGTTGGTCGATTGGTCGAACCGGACTGGTAACGATCAACCAATCCGCGCAACTGTATTATGTCAGCAATACAGAGGTAGGCGATGCGAAAAGTAGGCGTTTCAGTCGGGATCATGGCCCTTGCAGTGGCGACGCCGCTGGCCGCGCAAACCGCACCGGCCAGCCGAAGCACCAATTATGACGCCGCCTTCTTCGTTCCGTTCGCGCCGCGCAACGCGCTCGATATCGCCCAGCGGGTGCCAGGGTTCGCGCTCGACGAGGGCAATAGCGACATTCGCGGGTTTGCCGGAGCAGCGGGCAATGTGGTGTTCAACGGCGCACGTCCGAGCTCCAAGTCCGAATCGCTGTCGACCCTGCTGTCGCGAATCCCGGCCAACCGGGTGGTGCGGGTCGAGCTCGCCCCGGGCGACCTGTTCGGGTCCGAATATGCCGGCAAGAGCCAGGTGCTCAACATCATATTGTCGGTTGATTCGGGAATCGACGGGACGATCACCGCCAGCGCCACGCGGCAATTCACCGGTCACGTCATCCCCAATTTGAGTGCGTCAGTATCGGTCAAGCGGGGCAATTCGAACATCACCCTGTCGGCCGGAACCGGTCGCGACGATCGACTTGACGAAGGCACCGACAAGATCACCGACCCTGAGACCGGCGAATTGTATGAAAAGCGCCGCAAGCTCAACCATTACCGGCCCCGCCAGCCTTATATTTCCGCCGCCTGGTCGCTGGAACAAGCGCCGGACAAGGCGATCCACCTCAATGGCCGATTCGATCGCTTCACCGACGACTTCATCCAGATCAACCGCGTCTATCCGACCGGCGAAGAGCCGCGCGACGACCGGCTGTTCCTGACGACCCAGCAGCCCGGCTTCGAGATCGGCGGCGATATCAGCCGGCCATTGGCGGGCGGGGCGGTCAAGTTCGTCGGGCTTATCAACCGCCGCAAGCGCGAGAATCTCGACACGCTGCAGGTGCGCGACGACGGCGAAGTGATCGACGGCTTCGAGCAGGGATCGCAGTCGCAGCGCAACGAGACGATCGGTCGCCTGAACTGGACCCGGTCCAATTTGCGCGGCTTCTCGGTCGAGACCGGGGCCGAAGTGGCGCTCAACACACTCGATTACCAGAATGATTTGTTCATCCTCGGCCCCGGCGGCACGCGGGAGCAAATCGATTTGCCGATCGACGATGCCACGGTGCGCGAAACGCGCGGCGAAGTGTATGTGAAAGTCGGCAAGCAAATCTCGCCCAAGCTCAGGGTCGATGCCGGGCTCAATTACGAAATGTCGAGCCTCAAGGTGCGCGGCGACACCATGGCCGACCGTTCGCTGCGCTTCTTCAAGCCGAGCATGACGCTCGACTGGAAGCCGGGCGGCGGCTGGCATTCGCAATTCACCGTCCGGCGGACCGTCGCCCAGCTCGATTTCTTCGACTTCATCAGCTCGGCCGAACTGAGCAACGACCGGGTCAACGGCGGCAACGCCAATTTGCTTCCCCAGCGGGCGTGGGAAGTGCGCGCGACGCTCGATCATCCCCTGTTCAAGACCGGGTTGATAAAGCTCGACGCGGGCTACGACCGGATCGAATTGCTGCAGGACCGGATTTTGGTGTTCGACGAGGAGGGCAATGCGTTCGACGCGCCGGGCAATATCGGCACCGGCACGCGAGGCTTCATCGCGCTGGCGATCGATGCGCCGCTCGACCGGTTCGGGATCAGGGGCGGGCGGTTGAAGCTCAACGGACAGTTGCAGCGCACCCGCGTCGCCGATCCGATCTCGGGCGAGAAGCGCGGCTTCAGCGGCTTCTATCCCGAATGGCAATGGAGCGCCGAATTCCGCCGCGACATTGGCAAATTCGCCTATGGAATAACCGTCAGCGACCGCGATCGCTTCAGCTTCTTCCGCGCCAATGAGATCGACACCAATTACAATGGCGGCATGTTTGGCAACGCGTTCGTCGAATATCGACCGAATGCGCGGACCACGGCGACGCTGGAGGTCAATAATCTGTTCAACACCCGCGGGCTTCGCGGCCGCGAATTCACCTTCCCCAATCGTTCGATCCCCGACCCGTCGCTGATCGAATTCCGCGAGCGCAACAGCCATGTCAACTTCACCGTCTCGCTGAAGCGTACCTTCGGTAGCAAGAAGACCGCGGCGCCGGGTGCGGGCGGAGGGGTGGCATCGCCAAGCTGACCCCGCTAATGCACCCGCGAAAATTCACCTGATATTCGCGGAGACAAAAAGTGGGCGAGCCCGTCATCCAGCCGTTCGATTGGGAAGATGCCTTGGGGATCGACGACCAGCTCGACGAGGCCGAGCGGATGGTCCGCGATACGGCCGAGGCCTATGCCCAGGACAAGCTCCAGCCGCGCGTGACACAAGCCTATCTCAACGAGGATTTCGACCGCGAGATCCTCCGCGAAATGGGCGCGCTGGGCCTGATCGGTGCGACCATTCCGGAGGAATATGGCGGCGCGGGCCTGGGCTATGTGTCCTACGGGCTGATCGCGCGCGCGGTTGAGCGGGTCGACAGCGGCTATCGTTCGGCGATGTCGGTCCAATCGAGCCTCGTGATGTATCCGATCTTCGCTTACGGATCCGAAGAGCAGAAGCAGAAATATCTCCCCGGCCTGGCCAAGGGCGAACTGGTCGGATGCTTCGGGCTGACCGAGCCCGATGCCGGATCCGACCCCGGCGGAATGCGCACGCGGGCCAAGAAAACCGCCAATGGCTACTCGATTTCCGGCGCCAAGATGTGGATCACCAATTCGCCGATCGCCGACGTGTTCGTCGTCTGGGCGAAGAGCGAGGCGCATGGCGATGCGATCCGCGGGTTCGTGCTGGAAAAGGGCATGAAGGGCCTCTCCGCGCCCAAGATCGGCGAGAAACTCTCGCTTCGCGCGTCGATTACCGGCGAGATTGTGATGGACGAGGTAGAGGTCGGCGAAGAGGCGCTGCTACCGCATGTGTCGGGCCTCAAGGGGCCGTTCGGTTGCCTCAACCGCGCGCGCTACGGGATCGGGTGGGGCAGCATGGGCGCAGCCGAGGCCTGCTTTGCCGCCGCGCGCAGTTACACGCTCGATCGCAAGCAGTTCGGCCGGCCCCTCGCCGCGACCCAGCTGGTTCAGCTCAAGCTGGCCAATATGGTGACCGAAATCTCGCTCGGGCTTCAGGCGGCATTGAGGGTCGGTCGGCGGCTTGAGGCGGGACATTTGATCCCCGAGGCAATCAGCCTGCTCAAACGCAACAATTGCGGCAAGGCGCTCGATATCGCCCGCGTCGCGCGCGACATGCACGGCGGCAACGGCATTTCGGCCGAATATCGGGTGATGCGCCACGCGGCCAATCTGGAGACGGTCAACACCTATGAGGGCACCCACGACGTCCACGCCCTGATCCTGGGCCGCGCGATCACCGGGATTCCCGCTTTCTAGCGAGCCCCCGCCTCGCTATGTTGGTCCCCTGTGTTGGGGGGAATGACATGACGACCTTGTTGATCATCATCGGACTGTTCGTGCTCGTCGGGCTATTTGGCGTGATGATCTACAACCGGCTCGTCCGGTTGCGGGCGCTGGTCAAGGAAGGCTTCAGCGGGATCACCGTCCAGCTTCGCCGACGCGCCGATTTGATCCCCAATCTGGTCGAGACGGTGAAGGGCTATGCCACCCACGAGAAGGCGACCTTCGAGGCGATCACCGCCCAGCGCGCCGCGGCGTCGGGCGCGCAGGGAGTGGCGGCGACGGCGGCGGCGGATGCCGCGATGACCGGCCTGATCGGCAAATTGTTCGCTGTTGCCGAAGCCTATCCCGAGCTTCGCGCAAGCGAGAATTTCCAGCAATTGCAGGGCGAAATCAGCGCCATCGAGACCGAGCTTCAATCGTCGCGGCGCTATTACAACGCCACCGCGCGCGACCTCAACACGCGGGTGCAGAGCTTCCCGGATATGCTGTTTGCGCGGCCGATGGGGTTCGCCGAAGAAGAATATTACAAGGACGAGGATCCGGCGATCCAGGCGGCGCCGAAGATCGACTTCGCAAAGGGCTGAGCGGGGTGCGCTGGCTGGTCGCGGCGCTGGCGGCACTGTTCCTTGTCGCGCCGGCGACAGCGGAGGAGCGGATCCGCGACTTTACCAGCGACATCATCATCGCCAAGGACGGGTCGATCGATGTGACCGAGACGATCCGGGTGCAGGTCGACAATGTCGCGATCAATCACGGCATCTATCGCGACTTCCCGACCCGCTACAACGGGGCACGCGGGCAGCGCGTCAAAATCGGTTTCACGCTCTTCGAGACGACCCTCGACGGGTCCAGCGAGCCCAACAAGAGCGAGAGCCTGAGCAACGGGGTGCGGATCAAGATTGGCGATGGAGACCGCACGGTGCC
>JBKJNP010000002.1:0-4560 GCA_046593565.1 Sphingomicrobium sp.
GCGCGGATCACGATCTCGAGCCGCCCGCCATCGCGCTCCGCCCCGACATCGAGCCGCCCGCCGCGGACCAGGGCATCGCCCGCGATCAGCGCCAGGTTGAGCAGCAATTTGACCGCGCCCTTCGGAAGCGCGTCCCCGGCGACGATCCAGCCGAGCTCGAGCTGTTTCTCGGGCCCGAACAGCCCGGCCAGCGCGGCATGCGCCTCATGCGTGTCGATCGTCTCGCCAAACCCGCCCGCGGCGCCGAACGCGAGGCGGAAGAATTTCAGCTTGTTGGCGCTCGCTTTGGCGCTTTCGTTGAGCAATTCGAGGCATCGCTCGCGCATTGCGGGGTCCTGCTCGTCGGCCATCAGCTCGAGCCCGTTGTTGAGCGCACCGACCGGCGAAAGCAGGTCATGGCACAAACGCGAACAGAGCAGGCTGGCGAGGTCGGTGGCGTTCATGCCCGCCTGTTGCGACAGCCCCGCCCAAATCGCAAGGCCGCCTATGGGCTGGTGGGGCATTGACGCTAAAACTTCTGCCCCCATATCAACCGCATGGCCGGGGGGCATCAGATCATATCGATTGCGCTGGATGAGCGCCACGCCGGCTGGCGGCTCGATCGGGCGTTGGCCGATGCGCACCCGAGCCTGTCGCGCGAGCGCTTGAAGGTGCTGGTCAAGAGCGGCGCGCTGTCGGCCGACGACAAGCTCCACCGCGATCCCGCCATCAAGGTACGCGGCGACGAGGCGTTCGCACTTGCGGTGCCCGAGCCCGCCGCGGCGCATAACGAAGCCCAGGACATCCCGCTGACGATCATGTTCGAAGACGAGCATCTCCTGGTGATCGACAAGCCCGCCGGTCTGGTGGTCCATCCCGCCGCGGGCAATTTCGACGGGACGCTGGTCAATGCCCTGCTCCATCATTGCGGGGCATCTCTGAGCGGGATTGGCGGGGTGGCACGGCCGGGGATCGTCCACCGCATCGACAAGGATACGTCGGGCCTGCTGCTGATCGCCAAGAATGACGTCACGCACGTCGGCCTGTCGAAGCAGTTCGCCGATCACAGCATCGAGCGGGTCTATGCCGCGATCGTCAGCGGGACGCCCAACCGGCTGACCGGGACGGTCGACGCCCCCCTCGCCCGCTCCGACCATGACCGCAAGAAGGTGGCGGTGGTGAAAGACGGTCGCGGCAAGCGCGCGGTGACCCACTGGACCATGCGCGAGCCGCTGCGCGATGCGGCATTGGTGGAATGCCGGCTGGAAACCGGACGCACCCACCAGGTGCGGGTCCATATGGCCTCGATCGGCCATCCATTACTCGGCGATCCGGTCTATGGCCGCTCGCCAAAACAGCGCCAGCGAGAGCTGCTGGCGCGATTGGGGTTCATGCGGCAGGCATTGCACGCCGAGGTGCTTGGGTTCGTTCACCCCGTAACGAAAGCGCGTTTGTCGTTCAGAAGCGCCCTTCCGTCGGACATGCAGGAACTGTTCAGCGCACTTGGTGTATAGGATAACAACGGTTAGAGGCGTCACGCGACGGCGGCTCTGCCCAGGGAGACTGACTGCAAATGGCACGCACTGGTACGACACGTAAGGTGGGTCCTCAGGGCAAACGCGCGCTCTCGATCCCCGCAGCCGGCGGGGAAGCGGGACTCAATCGCTACCTGACCGAGATCAAGAAGTTTCCGATCCTCGCCCCCGAGGAGGAATTCATGCTGGCCAAGGCATGGCGCGAGCATAATGACACCGACGCCGCGGCGCGGCTGGTCAACAGCCACCTGCGCCTCGTCGCCAAGATCGCAATGGGTTATCGCGGCTATGGCCTGCCGGTCAGCGAACTCATCTCCGAAGGCAATATCGGCCTGATGCAGGGCGTGAAAAAGTTCGAGCCTGATCGCGGCTTCCGCCTCGCCACCTATGCCATGTGGTGGACCCGCGCCTCGATCCAGGAATTCATCCTGCGCTCGTGGAGCTTGGTGAAAATGGGCACCACCGCGGCGCAGAAGAAATTATTCTTCAACCTGCGCCGGATGAAAAATCAGCTCGACGCGTTCGAGGATGGCGATCTGAAGCCAGCCGACGTCGCCAAGATCGCCACCGATCTCGGCGTGACCGAGGCCGAAGTGGTGTCGATGAACCGCCGCATGTCGATGGGCGGCGATACCAGCCTCAACGCCCCGCTGCGCGACACAGATGGCGAAGGCCAGTGGCAGGACTTCCTGGTCGACAATGGCCCGCTTCAAGACGAGGTCGTCGCCGATAATGAGGAACGCCAGGTCCGCCACGATCTGCTCAACCAGGCGATGGAAAGCCTCAACGAGCGCGAGAAGAACATCCTCGTCGAACGGCGCCTGTCGGAAGAGCCCAAGACGCTCGAGGACTTAAGCCAGGTCTATGGTGTCAGCCGCGAACGGATCCGCCAGATCGAGGTGCGCGCGTTCGAGAAATTGCAGGCGGCGCTGCTAAGGCTGGCCGGCGACCAGCGATTGCTTCCGGCGGCTTAAGGCACGTGCGGGGGGTGTGGACGAGACTGGTTCTCGCCGCGCTCCTTGCGCTGCCTGCCCCAGTGCAGGCCGCGCCGCTCGACCATCTGCCGGTCCTCGCGGGGGATTATTTCGCGATCGACAGCCGCGAGGCGGGCCATCGCTACCATATCTATATCCGCTACCCGGAAGGCTATGCCGAGCAGCCGCAGCAACGCTATCCCGTAGTTTACCTGCTCGACGGCGATTCGCTGTTTCCGCACCTCGCCTCGTTGCAGTTATTTCTCCATTATGATGACCAATTGCCAGATGCACTGGTCGTGGGGATAGCCTACGGCTCGTTCGATGCGCCGAAGAATCGGCGTGGGCAGGATTTCACCGATGGTGCCCTCGCTTTCGGCCGCTTCCTCGAGCGCGAATTGATCCCGATGGTCGAGGGAAAAGTCCGCGCCCGGTCCGATCGCCGGATCCTGTTCGGCCAGTCGCGCGGCGGCGGCTATGTGCTCCATTCCGCTTTCACCAACCCCGATTTGTTCTGGGGCCGGATCGCCAGCAACCCGACGCTCGACCGGCTTCCCGCCCTTCTCCAGTTGCCGACCGCTGCAAAGCGCACCGACCTGCACCTTTTGGTGACCAGCGGCGCGAAGGATCGGCCGCAATATCGCGAGCCGATGGTGCGATGGTTCGCGCAAATGAAGGGTAACCAAGGACTGCCGTGGACGCTGCGCACCGAGACCATCGATGGGGGCACTCATGCGGCCGACGCAGGGCGAGTGTACCGACTGGGCATGCATTGGCTGTTCAGCGAGCCGGTCGCGACCGCTAAATAATCGTCAGGCCGCCCGGAGCCCGCGCTCTTTCCGGGCCTTGGCGAGTTTCTTGAGCACCATGTCGCGCTTGAGCTTCGACAGATGGTCGATGAACAAGATGCCCTCGAGATGGTCCATCTCGTGCTGCAGGCAGATGGCGAGCAAATCGTCGAGATCTTCCTCGTGGCTTTTGCCTTCTTCGTCGAGCCAGCGGGCGCGGATATGGTCGGGGCGCATCACCTCGGCATATTGGTCGGGCACCGACAGGCAGCCCTCGGTGTAAGGCACTTCGCTGTCCGAATGGCTGATGATTTCGGGATTGATGAACACGCGGGGCTGCCTGACCGCCGGGCTGTCCTCGTCGTCGGGGTCCTCCGGCTCCTGCAAATCCATCACCAGCAGCCTTTTGGGCACGCCCACCTGCACCGCGGCCAGGCCGATGCCCGGTGCCTCGTACATCGTCTCGAACATGTCCTTGATCAGCGCGCGCAACTCGTCGTCGACCGCCTCGACCGGGGTCGAAATCTGCCGAAGCATGGGATCTGGGGTTTCATAAATTCGAAGCAAGGCCATGGGCGTCAGGTAGGAAGTGCTCCTTGTCCGGTCAACGGTGCAACGCGTGCAACCCTCCGCTCGTTGTTCCTGTGACAACCTTCAAAGGAGGACTCCATGATCGCCAACAAGCAACAGATCATCGATCTTGAAACCCGTTTCTGGCAATCGATGAAGGACGAGGACGTGCCGACCGCGCAGTCGCTCATCGCCAGGGAATGCCTGATCACCGGGCCGATGGGGTCGATGCGCATCGACCCGGCGAAATATGGCGAGATGACCCGCGACGGAAAGTGGCGGCTGGACAATTTCACGTTCAGCGACATCGAGGTAATTGCCCCAAGCGATGACGTCGCGGTGATCGCCTACAAGGTGCACCAGACCGGTGCGATGAAGGATAGACTGATGGACCTTCACGCCGCCGATTCGACAACCTGGATTCGCGAAGGCGGGGCATGGAAATGCGCGCTGCATACCGAGACGATCCTCGAACCGCACCGCGAGACCGAACCCGCTTAGGCGACGGGGCGCCGCGCCCTCAGCGCTTGGGCGAGCGTGCCCTCGTCGAGGTAGTCCAGCTCGCCGCCGACCGGCAGGCCGTGGGCGAGCTGGGTTAGGCGGATGGGGAATTTCTCCAGCCGCTCGGCAAGATAATGGGCGGTGGTCTGGCCTTCCAGCGTGGCATTCATCGCCAGCACTACCTCGTCGATCCCGCCGACCGCGACCCGCGCC
>JBKJNP010000044.1:0-6000 GCA_046593565.1 Sphingomicrobium sp.
ACATAGCGCCGCGCCGCCCCGGCTTCGAACGGCACGGTGAACGAGCCATGCGGCGTCATCACGTCGACCATGTCGCCCGCACGCAGGCTTTCCGCGACCCAGTTGGAAAACACGCCCCCGGCGATGCGCTTGACGGTGACCTTGACCAGCCCCTCGTCCGGCGCGGTACACAAAGAATAATTGCGCCGCACTTCCTCGCCGTCGATGTCGGCTTTCAAGGTCAGATGCTGCCCCGCCTTGAAGCGGAAGGCGTCCGCCAGTTCGCCCGGCACCTCGAACCTGATCGACAACGCGTCGTCGGTCTCGGGCAAAATCTCGGCCACCCGAAGCGCGTGAAAATGTTCAGCCATCCTACCAGCGCGCGTCGGGGTAGGTGCGCGGCAGATGCTGCATCACCGCCAGTAAATGGCCGAGATGCTCGCTGTGATGCCCGCGACGCCCGCCGAGGATCGGCCGCTGGTCGGGCGGCACCTCCAGTTTCGCCTCCGCCAGCACCGCCCCAATCGCCGCGCGATACTCCGCCTCGAACAGTCGCGGATCGGGCACTGTCCCGAGCGCGATCAACGCTTCCAGGCGCGCATCGACATCGAACAATTCGGGCACGAACCGCCAGCACCAGTCGAGCCCTTCGGCCATCCGCGCGGCGCTCTCGTCGGTCCCGTCGCCCAGCCGGGTCGTCCAGTCGGACGCCAGCTCGCGGTGATAGGCGACTTCCTTGACCGCTTTCGCCGCCAGTCCCGCCAGAAACGGGTCGGGGCTGGCGCTCAATTCGCGGTAGAGCAGATGCTGGTAGGCCGAAAACAGGAATTGCCGCGCAATGGTCCGCGCGAAATCGCCATTGGGCTGCTCGACCAGCCAGCAATTGCGGTAATCGAGCACGTCACGGTGAAACGCGAGCGCGTCGCCATCGCCGTCATTTGCCTCATTCAGCAAATGCGTCGCCTGCCCGATCAGGTCGAGTGCGAGATTGGCGAGGCTCAAATCGACCTCCAGCCCCGGCGCATGCCCGCACCATTCGGAAAGCCGCTGCCCCAGCACCAGCGAATCATCGCCCAGCCGCAGGAGGTAATCATGATACGGATCGTCGCGGATCAACGACGGCGCATCGAAAACCCCGCCATCGGGCGCGTTCTGCGCGTGCGCGACCTGGTCCTGTTCAATCGTCGGCAAGCTCGGCATCAGATATGCTTCACCACATCCGGAATGTCGTAGAAGGTCGGGTGGCGATACACCTTGTCCTCGGCCGGCTCGAACAATGGCCCGCTATCCGCCGGATCGCTGGCGACGATCTCGTCGGACTTCACCACCCACAGCGAAATCCCCTCCTGCCGCCGCGTGTAAGTGTCGCGGGCGTGGGCCAGCGCGAGCTTCGGGTCAGGAGCATGAACGCTGCCAACATGGCGATGCGCCATCCCGCCCTTCGAGCGGATGAACACTTCCCATAACGGCCAGTCATGCCCGCCTCCAGCTTCGGCACTCACGCCGCCACCCGCGCGGCCCGCTTCGCCTCATACGCCGCCGCGGCATCGCGCACCCAGGCGCCGTCGTTCCACGCGTCGCGGCGATCCTTCATCCGCTCCTTGGCGACCGGCCCTTCGCCGCGCACCACCGCGTAAAATTCTTCCCAGTCGATCTCGCCAAAGTCGAAGCCCTGCTTGTCGGCGTTCCACTTGAGGTCGGGGTCGGGAATGGTCAGCCCGAGATATTCGGCCTGCGGAACCCCGATATCGACGCATTTCTGGCGCAATTCGTCGTTGGTCTCGCGCTTGATCCGCCAGCGCATCGAGCGCTCGGTATTGGGACTATTATCGTCGGGCGGGCCGAACATCATCAGGCTCGGCCACCACCAGCGGTTCAGCGCATCCTGCGCCATGCGCCGTTGCTCGGCCGTGCCATTGGCCAGCGCGATCATGATTTCATAGCCCTGGCGCTGGTGGAAGCTTTCTTCCTTGCACACCCGGACCATCGCCCGCGCATAGGGGCCGTAGGACGTGCGCTGCAGCGGCACCTGGTTCATGATCGCCGCGCCGTCGACCAGCCAGCCAATCGCGCCGATGTCGGCCCAGGTTAAAGTCGGATAATTGAAGATCGTCGAATATTTGGCTTTGCCCGAATGCAGCGCGTCGATCATCTGCTCGCGGCTCGTCCCCAGCGTCTCCGCCGCGCAATAAAGATACAGCCCGTGCCCCGCCTCATCCTGCACCTTGGCCAGCAAGATCGCTTTTCGCCTGAGGCTCGGCGCCCGCGTGATCCAATTGCCCTCGGGCAGCATGCCGACAATCTCGCTGTGCGCATGCTGCGAAATCTGCCGCACCAGCGTCTTGCGATACGCCTCGGGCATCCAGTCCTTTGGCTCGATAAATTCGTCCGCCGCGACCCGCGCCTCGAACGCGGCAACCAGCGCAGGATCCTCGGGTGCTTCGATCGAGGCGACGTTCTTGGAAAGTTCGGTGGTGTACATGGAGGTCTATCTAGCCGTTGAGGTCATCAGACTCAAACGCTCAACAGCTCAATCCGTCGCTCGACTTTTCAGGGCCGCCGCGCCCGCCTCGCATTCGCGGACAATCTCGCGCCGACCGCGCGCATCGAGATACTCGTCGTGACTGACCGCCAGGCCCAGGTCCTTGGCCGCGAATTGTTCGATCAATTCGGCCAGGCCGACGCTGCCGATATGGTTGGCGCGGAGCGTTGAGATCGCCTGGAACTCGGAAGCCATCTGGTCGGACGAGCGCGCCAGCCCGGCAATACGTAGGGTGCCGAGGTCGTCCCCGGCCTCTTCCTGCTCCTCCTGCGCCTTCCGGGCGCGGCGGATCATCGCATAGACTTGGGAATAATGTTTGAGTCTCTCCGCGCCGAGATGGTCAACGACTTGCGCCGAAATAGTCGCCGCGAAGGCGTCGTCCGCCCAAAGTCGGCCAAAGCCGTACATCGTTTCGCTGTCTGAAATTCGCGACGCCGCCGCCCAGTCGCCCTTGACCATCGCCGCCTGGAGCCCGTCGATCTGCGCGGTCGAGCATTTGTCCAGATGTCTCAGCTCCGCTGATGCAAGCAGGCTGTTGGTGATTTCCTCGCCCATCGATTTCTCGGCCGCCGCGACCTTGTGCCGCCAACTCCAGCTTTCAACCGCTTGCTGCGCCGCCAGCGCGATAAGCACGCCGGCGACGATGATCCCGACCTCCCCCGCCAGGTTGCGCCAACGATGTGCTCGATCCGCCCTTTGCCCACTCATGAAGCAACACCCCTTTGTCGATGGTGTTCAGGAGAATCTCCGGCTGCGTCAAGCCAAGGGACGGACTTCAAACAAACTGCGCGCGCGCCGGGGGGCCGGCACGCGCGCACACCGATCGAACGGCCGGCTCAACAGGGGGGAAACGCCGGCCGCCGCCGGTTAGGGCATCAGCACCGTGTCGATGACGTGGATCACGCCATTCGACTGCATGACATTGGCAATGGTGATCATCGCGGTTCCGCCTTTGGCGTCGGTGATCATCCAGGCATTGCCATGCTTCATGAACTTCAAATTCTCGCCCTGCACCGTCTTCAACGTCGCGGTGCCGCCATTGCGCGCGGCGAGGCTGGCGATCTGGCCGGCATTAATCTTGCCTGGCACGACGTGGTAGGTCAGGATTGTGGTCAATGTGCCCTTGTTCTCGGGCTTGACCAATGTCTCGACCGTTCCGGCGGGAAGCTTGGCGAAGGCGGCGTTGGTCGGTGCAAATACCGTGAACGGGCCCTTGGACGACAAGGTGTCGACCAGTCCGGCGGCCTTGACCGCGGCGACCAGCGTGGTGTGGTCCTTGGAATTGACCGCATTGGCGACGATATTCTTGGTCGGATACATTGCGGCACCGCCAACCATCGGGTTCTTGGCTGAGGCAGGGACGGCGACAATCGCCAGAGCGGCGGCCATCAGCGCGAAGGGTTTATTGGAAAGCATTGAAAAGGCTCCTCGTTTCGGTGGACCCCCGTGGGTTCCTGCGAGGAGATACGGTGGCACCTCGGCGGCGGATGCACTCAGACCTTGCTGAGCAGTCCCGCTGCAATCACCGGCCCGGTCGGTGCCCCGGTCGGCGATCCGCCCAACGGCTCGATCGAGATGGCAAGCTTGGTTCCGGGCGCGATGACCGAGCCCATTTTTGCTTCGGCGACATAGGATCCCGCCCCGGCCGCTTTGAACAGCCCGAGCGGCCGTGGCGCCTGGTCGCCCTCGATCACCCACAATTGCGCACTTCGCCCGGCCGGAATCGGCATCGGACCGGGCATCTTCACTTGTCCGGCATCGGCATCGTACAGCGCCGGCTGCGATTCATTGGTGTCGGTCAGCGCCATCGCCGCGATCATCGGCGCGGTGACCGCCTGCGGGACGGGCGGCGCCGGCGCTTCTACCGGACGAAGCGCCACTGCGGACATCAACAATGCTGCGATCGACGCTGCGATCGCGGTCGGCTTCCATACATTCCGCGTGCTCGGCCGCTCGTCGCCACCATCGATCCGCGACGTGATCCTGTCGAACAAACCCTCGGGAGCCGTTTCTCCGGACACGCCGGTCAACAGCAATGCAAAATGCTCGCGCCATCGCTCGACCTCGCGGGCGAAATCGGGCTCGGCGAGGACGCGCCGAAGCGCCGCCGCGCGGTCGGCACCGTCGAGCACGCCAAGCGCCAGTTCGGCGGCTGTCGTGTCCGGTTGGGGGCCGGAGGCGCTGGGCATCGGCTCAGTCGTCACTCAAACAGTCCTTCAATCGCATCAGCCCACGGCGGACCCAGCTCTTCATCGTTCCGATCGGCACCTTCTGGCGCTCCGCAAGCTCGGCATAGGTCAGCCCGCCGAAAAAGGCGCTACGGATCGCCCCGCGCTGCTTGTCGTCGAGCTGGTCGAGGCACAGATGCAACCGCTGCCCATCCTGGCCTTGAACCATCCGGTCTTCAGCCGACGGAGCGTCGTCGGCGACATCTGGCGCCTGGTCGAGCGCCACCGCCGGGCGGCGCGAGGCCGACCGCCGCCAGTCGATCGCACGATTCCGCGCGATCGTCGCCAGCCAGCTGATCGGGCTGGCGCGCCCGGGCTCGAATGCCCCGGCCCGCCGCCAGATGGTCAGATATACGTCGCTCAACACGTCCTCCGCAGCGCCCCTCTCACCGCAGATACGCAGGCAGATGCCAAAAAGCTTCGCGGAGGTCAGTTTGTACAAGGTGGCGAAGGCCGCGCGATCCTCTGCCCCGGTCGCCACCAACGCCTCGACCAGCGTCTGCCGCGCGGCGTCATTGGTCGGTTGGGGTGGCAGCAACGTGGTCACGCTGCGACGCTTAGGTCGGGAGCTTCCGCAACGCAATCGCCTCCCTAACCGTCATGCTGAACTTGTTTCACCAATCATTTTCGTGAAGTGCGGTGGCCAAGTCGAAATGGACCCTGAAACGAGTTCAGGGTGACGGAGAGTCCATGACCTACGAAACCATCATCGCCGATCGTGAAGAACACGTCGCCCGGATCACGCTTAACCGCCCCGACCGCCTCAACAGCTTCACCCGCCAGATGCACGCCGAAGTCGCATCCGCGCTTGACGCCGCCACCGATGCCCGCGTGATCGTCATCACCGGTGCCGGTCGAGGCTTTTGCGCTGGGCAGGATCTCAACGACCGCGCGGTCGCGGCAGATGAACCGGTCGATCTCGGTGCGACCGTCGATGACAGCTGGAACCCGCTGATCCGCCGCCTCGCCACCATGCCGCAGCCGGTGATCGCCCGGGTCAATGGTGTCGCGGCTGGCGCCGGCGCCAACATCGCGCTCGCCTGCGACCTTGTCATCGCCGCCAAATCCGCCAAATTCATCCAGAGTTTTGCCGATCTGGCGGCGACGACGAGATCGCAGGCGAGCGCGATATTGGCGCCGGCGCCGGCGGCGACTCCGTTGACCCGGGCGATGACCGGCTGCGGCATGGTGGCGAGGCGGCGGATCAGCGGGTTCCAACTCGCCTCGACCGTCGCGCCGAGATCGACCGGC
>JBKJNP010000281.1:0-8868 GCA_046593565.1 Sphingomicrobium sp.
ATGCGATCCTTGTTGCGCGGGATGATCGCGGTGTGCGGGATCGGCAAGCCGAGCGGGTGGCGGAACAGGGCCGTCACCGCGAACCAGTCTGCCAGCCCGCCGACCATGCCGGCTTCGGCGAACGCCTTAACCCACGCGAGGCCCGGGTAAGTCGGCTCGAACGCGCGGGCGGCGAGGAAGATGATGGCCATCACCACCAGCAGGCCGGTTGCGGCGAGCTTCATGCCTGCCGTTCCGGGCTGGGCCGGGTTGAATCGAGCGAGGTCCCGGGTCATCGCCGCTACCTTAGCCGGTCGCCGGTCGATGTCACTGGGCCGCCACTTACTCTGCGGGAAGTGGCTCGGCCATCGGCTTGTGCGGCTCGCCATTGTCGATCCACTTGCCGAACTTGCGCCCGATCCAGCTTTCGACGTCGACCGCCAGGCTGAAGCTGGCCGGGACGATCAGCAAAGTCAGCACGGTCGAGAAGATCAGGCCGCCGATCACGGTAATGCCCATCGGTCCGCGGAACGAGCTGTCGCCGGTCAGCGACAGGGCGACGGGGACCATGCCGGCGACCATCGCCACAGTGGTCATCACGATCGGCTGGGCGCGCTTGTGCCCGGCCTCGAGGATAGCGGTATCCTTGTCGACGCCGCGATCCATTTCCTCGACCGCGAAGTCGACCAGCAGGATCGAATTCTTGGCAACGATCCCGAGCAGCATCAGCAGCCCGATGAACACCGGCAGCGAGATTGGCGTGCCGGTGACGAACAAGGCGAAGGCGGCACCGAGCGGAGCGAGCAGCAACGAGCCCATGTTGACGAACGGGACCAGCACACGCTTGTAGAGCAGCACCAGCACCGCGAACACCATCAGGATGCCGGCGACCACTGCGACGATGAAGTTGATCATCAACTCGACCTGCCACTTGCTGTCGCCAAGCTGGAGCTCGGACACGCCTTGCGGCAGATTCTTCATCGTCGGAAGCTCGCGGATCTTTTTCCACGCATCGCCGGAGACGAGGCCCGGGGCGAGGTCGGCACCAACCGCGATGCGGCGCACCTGGTTGGTACGCTGGACCGTGGTGGGGCCGGCGCCAAAGCTGATTTCGGCCACCGATTTGAGCGGCACCGATCCACCGCTCTGTGTCGGGACGGGGAGATTTTCCAGCGTCGCCAAATCGCGGCGGGCGGATTCGGGGATCGCTACGCGGATCGGAACTTGGCGGTCGGAGAGCGAGAATTTGGCGCTATTCTGGTCGATGTCGCCAAGCGTGGCGAGGCGGATCGTCGAGCCAAGCGCGCTGGTGGTAACGCCAAGATCGGCCGCAAGATCGAGCCGCGGGCGAATGATGATTTCGGGTCGGACAAGGTCGCCCTGGGTCCGCGGCGCGCGAAGCTCGGGAACGGTTTGCATTTCGGCCGCAATCTTGTTGGCGGTTGCTAGCAAGACTGCCGGATTTTCGCCGCCGAGGTGCAGGGTGATGTCGCGACCGCCGCCGCCGCCGCCTTCGGGTCCACCGCCCGATTGCGACTGGAAGTTGACCCGCGCATCGGGAATGGCGGCGAGCTTCGGTGACAGGCTGCGCTCGATTTCGACCGAAGTGCGCTTGCGGTCGTCGCGCCACGTGATGTTGAGGTTGGCGCTGCCGACGTTGACCCGCTCGACCACCTGGACGAACTCGGGCGCGCTTTCGACGATCTGGCGGGCGCGGGTCGATACCGCCTCGGCCTGGGCACGGGTCGATCCCGGGGGCAGGAACATTCGTACCTGGCTGAACTCGCGGTCCTGCGCGGGGAAGAAAGTGAACGACAATTGGCTGAACAACAGCACGGTCAGCAGTAGCGATACGACGCCGCCGACCACCGATGACCAGCGATGCTTGAGGGTCCATTCAAGGGCCCGCAAATACCAGCGCATCACCGCGCTTTCGCCATGCGGCGCGGGGCCATGGCCCTTGAGCAGGTAAGCCGCCATCAGCGGGGTGATGAGCCGCGCGACGAACAGACTGATCAGCACCGCGACGACCACGGTAAAGCCGAAATTCTTGAAAAACTGGCCGGAAATGCCCGGCATCAGCCCGACCGGAAGGAACACCGCGACGATCGCCATGGTCGTCGCCAGCACGGCAAGACCGATCTCGTCAGCGGCGTCGATCGATGCCTGATAGGCAGTCTTGCCCATCCGCATGTGCCTGACGATATTCTCGATCTCGACGATCGCATCGTCGACCAACACCCCCGCCACCAGGCTCAGCGCCAGCAGGCTGAGGAAGTTGAGGGTGAAGCCCATCAGGTCGAGGAACCAGAAGGTCGGGATGGCCGATAGTGGAATCGCGACCGCCGAAATCAGCGTCGCGCGCCAGTCGCGGAGGAACAGGAAGACGACGATAACCGCCAGGATCGCGCCTTCCCACAACATTTCCATCGACGATTCATATTGCAGGATGGTGGCGTCGACTTCGGTGTAGATGCGGTTGAACTTGACCTTGCCTTCGCTGTCTTTCTCGATCTTGCGAAGCGCCTTCTCGGCTTCCTCATAGGTGGTGACGTCGGACGCGCCCTTGGCGCGGGTGATCCCGAAGCTGAGAATCTGGCGACCGTTCAATTTGCTGATCGAGCGCTGCTCGCTGTTGCCGTCGATCACCTGTGCAATGTCGCTGAGCCGCGCGGTGCGGCCGCCGGGAAGGGCAATCTGGGTCGCACCAAGTTCCTCGGCCCCCTTGGCATTGCCAAGCACGCGAACCGATTGTTCGGCGCCGGCGATCTCCGCGCGGCCGCCGGCGGAATCGAGATTGATCTGGCGTAGCTGCTGGTTGACCTGCGCGGTGGTGATGCCCTGCGCCTGCATTGCGGCCGGATCCAGGATCACGCGGATTTCGCGATTTACCCCGCCATAGCGGTCCACGGCGGCCATGCCGGGGATGGCGAGCAACTTCTTCGACACATCATTGTCGACGTACCAGCTCAATTGTTCGAGCGTCATATCGCTGGTTTCGACCGCGAAAAGCGCCAGCTGGCTGCCGGCATCGATCCGGGCCACCTGCGGCTCGAGAATGCCTTCGGGCAGGTCGCCGCGAATCTGCGTTACCGCATCGCGAACGTCATTGGTGGCGCGGTCCACCGGCGTTCCGATTTCGAACTGGACGAAGGTATTCGAATTGCCTTCGCGTACCGAGGAATTGATTTCCTCGACGCCGTTGACGCCGCGCACCGCCGCCTCGACCCGCTGGGTGACCTGGGTTTCAAGCTCGGTCGGCGCCGCGCCGGGTTGCGAAATGCTGATGTTGACGAACGGAAATTCGACGTCGGGACTGTCGTTGACGTCCATCCGCATGAACGACACGATACCGGCGACGAGCAACGCTACGAATAGCACGATCGGCGGGATCGGATTGCGGATCGCCCAGGAAGAGATGTTGCGGAAGTTCATCGATCAATCCGTTCTGACTAACGTGCCGCTTGGCGACGCGGCGCGACTTTCTGCCCGACGTTGAGGAACGGCCCCGCAGACAACACCACCGCTTCCTGGCCGGACAAGCCCTCGACGATGGTCACGCCATTGCTATCGACATTGCCGATCTTGATAGCGCGCCGCTCGACCTCGTTCTTGGCATTGATGATGTAAACATAATTGCCCGACTGGTCGCTCAGCACCGCGCTTTGCGGGAGCAGGGGTGCGGTGGTCGATCCGGCGGCGATGCGCGCTTCGGCGAACCCTCCGGGGCGGATCGCGGTGGAATAAGGGACCGCAATGCTCACCTCACCAAGCCTCGATTGCGGGTCGATGATCGGGGAGACCTTGTGAATGCTGCCCGAAATGCTGGTGGTCGATCCGAGCGGCGTGACACTGGCGGGCAGGCCGACTCGCATGCCGGCGAGATCCTGCTGCGACATTTGCGCGCGCATTTCCATCTCGCCACCACGGGCAAGGCGGAACAAGGCACCGGTGCCGCCGCTGACGATTTGCCCGACTTCGATACTGCGCGACAGGATCAACCCCGAGGTCGGAGCGCGAATGTCGAGCCGGCCGATTTGCGCGCGAGTGGCACCGAGCTGGGCCTGGGCAACGCGGACCCGCGCATTGGCTGCGTCGCGCGCCGCCTTCTTGCGGTCGAGGTCGGCCTTCGACACGAAGCCGCGATTGACCAGCGCCGCGCTGCGATCAAATTCGTTCTGGGCGAGCGCGGCATCGGCCCGCGCGACCTGGATCGAAGCGGCCAGCTGGGCGGCGGTCTGCGACTGGACCGAGCGGTCGATGGTCGCCAGCACCTGGCCCTGGCGGACCCAGCTGCCGGCATCGACCAGCACCGCGCGCACCAATCCGCCTTCGCCGGCAACGCCGACCGGCTGGTCGCGACGCGCGGCAAGCGCACCCGACGCAGTAATCGTCCTTGCGACCTCGCTGCGGCCCGGCACCACGACGGTGACCGAAGGGATCTGCCCGCCGCGTCCGCCGCCACCGGCACCCGATGCACCGGCCGCATTGGCTTGCGTCGCGGCCTCGTCATCGCCGCTGCTGAACATGAAAAAGGCGAGCACAAGCGCGATTGCGATCACCGCTGCGGCGATGATCATCTGGCGCTTGCGGTTGGGCCGATCGACCACGATCAGCGTCTCCGAGCCTTCGAAGCGGGTTTCCCGGTTCATACCTGTCATTCTCTCGCCTTGTTCGCGTATCCCGCAGCCGACGACTGCCCAGCTGTATTACGCGAATAACTCACTGGCTGCAACTGGTAGGTTGGGAAGACCCGAATCCAATCATTTTTCGACTAACGGTGGCACTTGCCCTGCGGAGCGTCGTTGGTGTTCAGTGCGGCACGGGGTCCGCCGATTCGCGGGCGCCCACCAACGGAGGTTGAATATGGGCGGACTTCTTGAATCGAATCCCTGGTATGTCTGGATCATTATTGGTGGGGTCGCGGGGGCAATCGCCAAATTGTTGATGCCGGGCAAGGATCCAGGCGGCTGCACCGTCACCATCCTGCTCGGTATCGCCGGCGCCTTGCTGGCCGGCTTCCTTGGTCAATTGCTGAAATTTGAAAGCGCCTTCAATGGCGCGGGCTTCATTGGCGCGATCGTTGGCGCATTCGTGATCCTGTTCATCTATCGACTGATCCTTCGCCGGCGCCGCTAAGCTCCGAGCGAACGATCATTCAGCGAAACGAAATCGTCGGGCAGCCAGAGGTTGCCCGGCGATTTACCGTTTGGGAGTTGATATGAAAAACATCATTCTATGCTCGATTGCACTGGCAACGGCGGCGGCGGTTCCCGCTACAGCGCATGGCCAAGGGGCAAGCATCATCCAGCCGCTGGCCGGCACCCGGCTCGACGTCAGTGCCACCGGCGAGGTTACCCGGGTGCCCGATTTGGCGATCATTTCGGCTGGGGTGCAGACGCTGCAACCGACCGCGACCGCCGCGATCGAGGAAAATGCGGCGCGGATGGAGCGGGTTCGCGCCGCCCTGAAGCGAGCCGGCATCGCCGACCGCGACATCCAGACCTCGTCGATCAACCTCAATCCCGAATATCGCTATGTCGAGAACCAGCCACCGGTGCTGACCGGTTATCGCGCGTCGAACAACGTCAACGTCAAGTTTCGTGATCTCAAGCGCAGCGGGGCGATCCTCGATGCTTTGGTCAAGGAAGGCGCCAACCAGCTCAACGGCCCGAGCCTGACCATCGATAAGCCCGAGGAGGCCTATGACGAAGCCCGGGTCAAGGCGATTGCCGCCGGCCAGCGGCGCGCCGAATTATATGCCCGTGCGTTGGGCAAAAGGGTGGTGCGATTGCTGTCGGTGAGCGAGGGGACGGCGTCCTATCCGGGTCCAATGCCGATGGCCTATGCCCGCGACGCGGCAATGGCGGTATCCAAGTCCGAGATCAGCCCCGGAACGCAGGACCTGCAAGTCACCGTGTCGATGAGCTTCGAGCTTCAGTAGACAATGAAAAGGGCCGCGCGGACGAGGTGTCCGCGCGGCCCTGATTTCGTGCTGGATCCGGTTAGCGGACTGAACCGCGACGAATCAGGTTGACGATCCCAAGCAGGATGACCGCGCCGACCAGCGACACCAGGATGTTGGTGATGTCGAGCGGGTTGCCCTGATTGATGTTGCCCTTGCTGAAGATCAGCCCGGCGATGAATGCGCCGACGATGCCGACGACGATGTTGAGCAAGATGCCCTGCTGGCCATCAGTGCGCATGACTAGACTGGCAAGCCAGCCGACGACGCCACCAATGACGAGCCAAAGAATGAAACCCATGTGCATTCCTCCTGTTCGTGGCCACTTTTCGTGACCTTCCGGCATCAAGACGCGTGATGCAGGGCACTTGTTCCCGTAAAATACCGGCCTGTCCATCCGGGGGCGTAACGAAAAGGCCGCGGAGCATGCCCCGCGGCCTCATATCGTTGAACAGGTTGTCGCTCGATCAGTAGCGCTGCTGGCGCTCATATTGCTCGCGATAATGCTTGATCCGGGTGACCCTCAAACCGGGCATGCCCGAGCGATCGACCGCGCGTTGCCAGCTGGTGAATTCCTCCAGGCTGAGCGTGTATCGGGCGCAGGCCTCGTCGACGCTAAGCAGCCCGCCGGCAACCGCGGCGACGACCTCGGCCTTGCGGCGCACGACCCAGCGCGTGGTGCCCGCGGCGGGCAGCGAATCTAGCGTCAGCGGCTCGCCGAGCGGGCCGATTACCTGGGCTGGCCGGATTTTTTGATTCTCGAGCATCTGTTCCCAACTCACTTGTGACTGTCGCCGTGTCTGGCGATGACCCTGATTAACCCGCCCCATTGAATAAATTCTGAAATCTGCTGGTAAACCGAACCGTCATAATTCCTTACCGCCCGTTAACCCTGTCTTGCTTTCCAGCGTCGCGAACGCCCCTCCAAGGGTCGCCGCGGCATCCCTCCAACCGTCGCTTCCCGAGAGGAAGCGGGCGATTGCCTCGCGCCGATTGCCTGTCTCGGCCCCGGCTGGCCGGCGAAGCGCGCCGTGCAGCTCGTCGAGGTCGAGCCGGGCTTCGGCTGCTGCTTCGAAGTCGCTTTCATGACGCGCCAAACCCATGCCTCACTATTTTCTACCTTTGGTTGACCCTCTCTATGCGGACAGGGTGAATTTCGGGTAAAGACGCGGCCATGCCCGATCTTTTCGACCTTGAGCGCCCCAGTGGCGATGCGCGGATCGTCGTTGCCATGAGCGGCGGGGTCGATTCGTCGGTGGTCGCGGCGATGGCCGCCCGCAACGGCGCCGAAGTGATCGGGGTCACGCTCCAGCTGTACGACCATGGCGAAGCGGTGAAGCGCAGTGGCTCGTGCTGCGCCGGGCAGGATATTTACGACGCCAAGACCGTCTGCGACCGGCTCGGCATCGCCCATTATGTGCTCGACTATGAAAGCCGCTTCCGCACAGGGGTGATCGACAAGTTCGCCAACGAATATGCCGCGGGGCGGACCCCGGTGCCGTGCTCCTTGTGCAACCAGGGGGTGAAATTCGTCGATTTGATCGCCTTCGCGAAGGAGCTTGGCGCTGACTGCCTTGCCACCGGCCACTATGTCCGGCGAGTCGTGGTGGGCGGCAAGCCGCAATTGTGGAAGGGCCGCGATCCGGCGCGGGACCAGAGCTATTTCCTCTACGGCACCACCGCCGACCAGCTCGATTATTTGCGCTTCCCGCTCGGCGATTTGCCCAAGAGCGAGGTGCGCAAACTGGCGGAAGCCGAGGGGCTGATCGTCGCCAACAAGCCCGACAGCCAGGACATCTGCTTCGTCCCCGATGGCGATTATGCGTCGCTGGTCAAGAAATTGCGGCCCGAGACCGCCGCGCCGGGCGAGATCGTGGCGATGGACGGGACCGTGTTGGGCGCACATCAGGGCGTGGTCCACTTCACCATCGGCCAGCGCCGCGGGATCGAGGTCGGCGGGCAGGCCGAGCCGCTCTACGTGGTACGCATCGAGCCCGAGACGCAGCGGCTGGTGGTCGGCCCGCGCCGCGCGCTGGCGATCGCGTCGGCCAGCGTCGACGGGCTCAACTGGCTGGCCGAGGATCAGGCCGAAATTCACGCCAAGGTGCGATCGATGGCGCCCGCGGTGCCGGCCCATTGGGATGGTGAGCGACTGACCTTCGAGCGGCCCGAATATGGGGTCGCGCCGGGCCAGTCGGCGGTGTTCTACGATGAAGAGCGGTTGCTCGGCGGTGGGACGATTACCGCAACGCAGGCGGCGGCGATTGAGCAAGCGGTTGCGGCCTAGGGTCTAAACCCTAATCGCAGCCAAATTCAGAGCGGCTCGGGCCGAGGGCGGTCTTGCGGTTCGGCTTGGCGAACTGGAACAGCCGTTTGCGGGCTGCGGCCGGCGTGCCGAAGTCGAACAGGCCGGCGACCGCTGTGTCGGCCGTCTCGGCGGCAAGAACCGGCGCTGGCTGGCCGAGCGTCTCTGGTTTGACTGTCACTTGGCACTTCTCCCGCCGCCGGACCCATCAATGGTCCAATGGCATAAACACTGGGCGCGAAATTGGGTCCGCCCCATGATGACCGCTAACGCCAGTCCGTGACCAATTCGCGTCGAAACCGTGAAAATGGCGGGAAAGCTTGGGAAAAACGGATCAATTTCCCATCGCGTGCCAGCGGTGCAATCGGCGTTGCGTCGGCGGTGATCCGGTCCCCGCTTTCCATCCGCCGCCACTTCGCTAAACAGCCACCCCATGAAAAAACTCGCATCCGCCGTCATCGGCCTGTCGCTCCTCCTCTCCGCCTGCGCCACCACGCGCACTCCGCCGTCGACCGCGCCTGGGGCTGACTTCCTGACCCGCAACGCCGCCGCCAAGCGGGTCGTGACGACGGCGAGCGGACTGCAATATTTTGTCGTCAAGTCGGGGCCGAAGAATGGC
>JBKJNP010000255.1:0-5479 GCA_046593565.1 Sphingomicrobium sp.
CGCGACGATGTCCGCCGTCAGCGTGATGAGCGTGTCATCAATTACCATGTTGTCCATAATCTTGTCTTCCCGAGCATGAATAGGAATACGGGACAGTAAATACTGTCGATAACCCGCTTTTAATCACCGCACCTTCGACATTCAAGCTGCTGTTTCTTACCCTGTGTTCGGGTGTCAATTGGCCAGCGCCAGCGTGATTGCGTCGTACCGACTGCCGTCGGGCCCGCGATAATAGTCGCGTCGGCGACCGGCGGGCTCGAACCCGGCCGCGCGGTATAACGCGACTGCGTCATTGCCGTCGCGCACCTCGAGATGAAGCTTGCGCGCGCCGCGCTGGCGCGCTTCGTCGATGAACTGGGCAACCAGACGACCGCCGACCCCGCTCCGCTGGACATCGGGTCCGACCGCGACCAGCAGCAGTTCGGCTTCATCCAGGACCGCGCGCATCAACGAAAAGCCGACGATTGCTCCGCCTTGCTCGGCCAGCGTCAGCTGAACCCCGGCCATCGGCAGGATCCCCGCGCATTGCGACCGCGACCAGCCTTCGCCGAAGCCCGCGTCAAAGGCATTGGTCATCACCCCCATCACCCCGTCGAGATTGTTCGAATCGCCCGGGCCCAGCTGCACCGGAAGCAATGGTTTGGAGGCGGTGCTCACGCCGCGACCGGCCTGTTATTCATTGCCGGCTGGGCGTCGGGTGCGCGGCCATAAAGCGGGCTGGGGGCCAAGTTACGAAGCGCTTGGGGCAAAGCGAGCGCATTGGCGGCCGCCGGAAGCAGGTCGATCGCCTCGCCATGCCCACGTGCCGCCACCAGCGCCGCCGCGCCGCTGCCGACCACCAGTGGCGCATCGATCAGCCGTGCCGCCGCTTCGGGCGTCAGGTTGGCGACCTTTCCGACCGGCTTGAGCTTGGGCCGCGCATATTGGGCGACGAACAATTCGCCATGCCCGCCTGTCACCGCCACCGCGACCGGTCCATCTCCCGGCGCCCCGGCCGCGATCAGGGCCAGCGAGTCGATTCCGTGTACTGGAATTTCCCACCCGATTCCAAGACCTTGCGCGCAGGCGATGGCGATCCTGAGGCCAGTAAAGCTGCCCGGCCCGACCCCCACGCATATGATGCTCGGAGTGTGACCGGAAAGCATATTGGCGATCATCGGCGCGAGATATTCGGCATGCCCCCGACCGATCACCTGGTCGGCCCGAGCGAACAACGACCCGTCAGCCGCGAACAGTGCCGCGGTGCAGGCCGGGGTCGACGTGTCGAAGGCGAGGATCAAGGATTGCGCTCCGCTCGGTCAGCGCGGGATTTGGACACAGGCAATTCAAATCGGCAAGCGATTTAGACCGCTTCGACGTTCTCGACCTCGGGAACATAATGTTTGACCAGGCTCTCGATGCCGCGCTTCAGCGTTACCGCCGACGACGGGCAACCGGCGCAGGCGCCCTGCATGACGAGATACAAAGTGCCGTCGCGATAGCCGCGATAGACGATATCGCCGCCGTCCTGCGCCACCGCCGGACGGACGCGGGTTTCGATCAGATCCTTGATCTGGTCGATGATGTCGGCGTCGGCGGGATCGTCTTCGCCCTGGAAGCCGTCGTCGGGCGCGATCTCGATCCCCGCCGCGCTGCCTTGGCGAAACAGCGGCGCATCGAGCGTGAAATGGTCGAGCAGCAGGGTCAGCACATCGCCTTCGAGCGCCGGCCAATCGGCCCCCGGCGCGGCCGACACCGAGATGAAATCGCGCCCGAAATAGACCCCGTCGACCCCGCCAATCGCGAACAACGCCTCGGCCAGCGGCGAGGCCTCGGCAGCCACCGCATTGGGGAAATCGCGCCCGCCGGTCTCCATCACGGTGCGGCCGGGCAGGAACTTACGGGTCGCCGGGTTGGGCGTGGGTTCAATCTCGATCAGCATAGCCGCGATGTGGGCCTCGTGGGCGGTGCGTTCAAGGCTTATCGTCGCTTGCCACCCAGCTGTCGTCGATCATCTTGATCAGCGCCGAAAAATCCTTCGATCCACCGCCGCGGTCGACGAAGCGCTGGTAAAGCTCTTCCGCCTCGCCGCCCATCGGGGTGTAGGCACCGGCCTCCTTGGCTGCTTCCATCGCCAGCTTGAGATCCTTGAGCATCAGCGCCGCGGCGAACCCGCCGTCATAATTGCGGTCGGCGGGGGTGTCGGGGCCGACGCCGGGAACCGGGCAATAAGAGGTCATCGACCAACTTTGCCCGCTGGCCTTGGACGAAATGTCGAAAAAGGTCTGCGCATCGAGCCCGAGCTTCTCGGCCAGCACGAACGCCTCGCAGGTCGCGGCCATGGTCGCGCCGAGCAGCATGTTGTTGCAGATCTTGGCCGCCTGGCCCGCGCCAGCATCGCCGGCGTGGATCACCGCCTTGCCCATCTTGTCGAGTATGGCCTTGGCGCGCTCAAATCCCTCGTCGCTGCCCCCGACCATGAAGGTCAATGTCCCGCCATCGGCCGCCGCGATCCCGCCCGACACCGGCGCATCGACCATCGTGTAGCCCGCCGCTGCAGCCTCTGCCTCGACCGATTTGGCGGTGGCGACGTCGATCGTCGAACAATCGATCAGCAATGCGCTGGCCGACGCCTTGCCCAAGATCGCGTCGCGATAGACCGAGGCGACATGTTTTCCGGCGGGCAACATGGTCACCACCACATCCGCGCCAGCAACTGCCTCTTCGGTGCTCGTCGCAATCGAACAGCCATTGCCCCTGGCCCGCTCAAGCGCCGGCGCGGCCAGGTCGAACGCGACCACCTCCTCCCCCTTCGCGGCCAGGTTCGCGGCCATCCCGCCGCCCATGTTGCCCAGCCCGATGAATGCGATTTTCACGATTTGGACTCCGTCAAAAGAGAACGAGGATGATGCCTAAGGCAACGAGCAACGGCCCAAAAATAAGCATCAGTACAGGCTGCAGATACGCCATCACGCGATCCCACCAGTTGAAGGGTAGAGGATCAGCATCACCCCCCTTCAAGATAGCGGCTTCGAGCAGGCTGATACGTGCCTCGCGACGCACTCGCCAACCATAGATGCCAAGGCCAATGAACAGAAGTCCGACCGCGAGAACGATGATGCCTTTCAGCAGGATCACCGTCCCCTCCACTTGCCCGGCCGCTTGTCGACGAACGCCGCCATGCCTTCCTTCTGATCTTCGGTGCCGAACAGGCCGTGGAACAGGCGGCGCTCGAAGTTGATGCCTTGCGACAGGCTCATCTCATACGCGGCATTGACCATTTCCTTGGTCGCGATCGCGGCGAGCGGGGCCATTCCGGCGATTGTCTCGGCGGTTTTTTGCGCTTCGTCGAGCAAGTCGGCAGCGGCGACGACCTTCGCCACCAGACCGGCGCGTTCGGCTTCCTCGGCACCCATCATCCGGCCGGTCAGGCACATTTCCATCGCTTTGGCCTTGCCCACGGCGAGCGTCAGCCGCTGCGATCCGCCCATGCCCGGGGTAACGCCGAGCTTGATCTCCGGCTGGCCGAATTTGGCCGTGTCCGCCGCAATGATGAAATCGGCCATCATCGCCACTTCGCAACCACCGCCGAGCGCGAAGCCCGCGACCGCCGCAATCCACGGCTTGCGGGTCGCGGTGACCTGTTCCCAGCCAGCGAAGAAGTTGCCGCCGTACATGTCGGCGAAACCCTGACCCTGCATTTCCTTAATGTCGGCGCCGGCAGCGAATGCTTTTTCGGAGCCGGTCAGCACCAGGCAGCGCTGGGTTGGATCGGCATCATAGGCCGCGAACGCGTCGATCAATTCCTTGAGCACGGTCGTATTGAGCGCATTGAGCGCCTGCGGGCGGTTGAGCGTGACCAATGTCACCGCGCCCTTCGCCTCGACCAGAATCGTTTCGTAGCTCATTTTAAACTCCTAGAAATCGAACGGGCGCCATTCTTCCTCGACCGGAAGCGGCTCGAAAAAGGCTTCGACATCGCGGTCGCCGATGGATGCCGGGTTCGACGGGTTCCATGCCGGCTTGCCGTCCTTGTCGATCAGCAGCGCGCGCACACCCTCTTTGAAATCGGGATGGTGGATCAGTTTGACCATGATCCCATATTCCATCCGCATCTCGTCGACGAAGTGGAGCTGGTAGGGGCTTTCCTGGAGCAATTTCAGGCTGACTTTGCACGCCATCGGCGATTTGGCGCGGATGGTTTTCGCTTCCTTGGCAGCCCACTCGTCGCCTTCCGCCGCGCCGGCGTCGAGCGCGTCGATAATGTCTTCCAGCCGGTCGGAGGCGAAGTAACGGTCGATCCGGGCAAGGTTGCCGCTGATCCGCGCCTCGGGCACCTGCTCCTCGGACAATTCATCGAGGATCGCCTGGACGCGGAATGGCTGGGCCATGATCCGCTCCTTGGCGGTCTCAAGCCGGGACGAATTGATGTAGTGCGTCGCCAGCCGCAGTTTGAGGCACTCCGCGCCGTCCAATCGCGCGCCGGTCAGCGCGAGGAATTGCGCCAAGCGTCCGCGCAGCCGAGACAGGTAGCGCCCGCCACCGACATCGGGGAAAATGCCGATCGTCGTCTCCGGCATCGCCAAGATCGTCCGCTCGGTCGCCACCCGGTAACGGCACGGGCAGGCGATCCCGACCCCGCCGCCCATCGTCACCCCGTCCATGAAGGCGACCCCCGGCTTGGCGTAGGTATATTCCAAGTGGTTGAGGCGATATTCGTCGAAGAAGAAGGCGCGCGCCGCGGCGTCATGGCCCTCGACGCTCTGGGAAATGTCGACCACGTCGCCCCCGGCGCAAAAACCACGACCATCCGCATGGTCGATCAATATGATCCGCACATCGGGGTCGTCGCGCCACTCGATCAAAGCCCGCGCCATGTCGCGCACCATCTGGCGATTAAGGCTGTGCAGTGCCTTGGGGCGATTGAGCCGTAGCCGACCGGCGAAACCTTCCTTGACTGTGATGACGTCACTCATGGCATCATCACGTAAGAGCCGGGGGCGGGTTCGATGCCGCCCTTGATGAGCCGCGCCGCGACCGTCTTCCCGCCGCCATGCCCGTCGAGCCAGCCGGTCCACAATGGCCACCAGCTGCCTTCGTGCCGGTCGGCACCCGCCAGCCATTCGTCGGCACTCTCTGGCCGCGCCAACGAGGTCCAGAAGCCATGCTTGTTGCGGCTCGGCGGGTTGATCACCCCGGCATTATGCCCCGATCCGCCGAGGATGAAGTCGGCGCCGATGTCGCGCGCCCCGCGATAGACCGCTTCCCAAGCTGAGACATGATCGTCCTTGAGCGCGATGACCAGCATCGGCACCTCGATCGCGGCAAGATCGATGGGAACCCCGCGCACCGAAAAACCGGCGGGCTCCTTGAGGCTGTTGTTGAGCAGCAAATCGCGATTGTAGCTCTTGAGGAAGGCGGCGGGGATCCGCGCCCCATCTTCGAACCAGGTCAGCAAATCGGACGCCGGGGCGGGCTTGTCGAGAAGGTAATGCTGCAC
>JBKJNP010000131.1:0-9737 GCA_046593565.1 Sphingomicrobium sp.
GACCGAAGGCGCCGGCACGGTTGAGGCGGTGGGCGCGGGCGTCATTGACCTCAAGCCAGGCGACCGGGTTGCTTATGCCGGTCCGACCGGCGGCTATGCCGAGGCGCGGCTGATCCCCGTCGCCGCCCTGGTCAAATTGCCCGACGCGATCGACATCGACACTGCGGCGGCGATGATGCTCAAGGGGCTGACCGCCGACATGCTGCTCAACCGTGTCCGCCGGTCGAAGGCGGGTGAAACGATTCTTGTCCACGCGGCTGCCGGCGGGGTCGGGCTAATCCTGTGCCAATGGGCGAACGCGCTCGGCATCACCGTCATCGGCACCGTCTCGACTGCCGCCAAGGCCGATCTCGCCCGCGCCCACGGCTGCCACCATCCGATCGTCACTGGCGAGCGCGATTTCGTTGCCGAGGTCGATCGTATCACCAAGGGAGCCAAGGTTCAGGCGGTGTACGACTCAGTTGGTCGCGACACCTTCCTGCGCTCGTTCGATTGCCTTGCGCCGCTCGGGATGATGGTCAGCTTCGGCCAGGCGTCGGGGGCGATCGCGCCGTTCGAGCCCGCGATCCTCGCCCAGAAGGGCTCGCTGTTCCTGACCCGCCCAACATTGTTCACCTACATCGCCGATCCGGCTGAGCTGCAGGCCTCCGCCGCCGCGCTGTTCGCGATCGTCGCGAGCGGCCGGGTCCGCATCGAAATCGGCCAGCGCTTTGCCCTCGCCGACGCTGCCGAGGCGCACCGCGCGCTTGAAGGTCGCCGCACCACCGGGTCGACGATCCTCACCGTCTAAGGCAGCGCCTTCCTTTATGCGCGCTTCGACGCTAAAGAACCGGCGACTTTTCAATCGCGACAGGATCACATGGCCAAGGAAGAACTTCTCGAGATGCGCGGCAAGATTGCCGAGCTGCTGCCCAACGCGATGTTCCGCGTCACGCTTGAGAACGGCCATGAAGTCCTCGGTCACACCGCGGGCAAGATGCGCAAGAATCGCATCCGTGTGCTGACCGGCGACGAAGTGCTGGTCGAGTTGACCCCCTACGATCTCACCAAGGGTCGCATCACCTATCGCTTCATGCCCGGCCGCGGGGGCCCCGGCATTCCCGCCTGATGCGCCTGATCCTGGCGTCGGCGAGCCCGCGCCGGCTCGACCTGCTGGCCCGCATCGGGGTCGTGCCCGACGCCATCCACCCCGCCGACATCGACGAGAGCGTGCCCAAGGGCGAGCTTCCGCGCGATCATGCGCTTCGTCTGGCGATCGAAAAGGCCACTTTGGTCGCCGCGCAAGTGACAGACGCCATGGTACTCGCCGCCGATACGGTGGTCGCGGTGGGGCGTCGAATACTTCCAAAAGTCGAGGATGAGGCCACGTTGCGGCGCTGCATGGCCTTGCTCTCGGGCCGCCGCCATCGCGTCCTGACCGGCGTCGCTTTGGCCCTTCCCGGAGGGGAAATGCGCAGCCGCTTGGTCGAGACGATGATCGCCATCAAGCGCCTGTCTCCCGACGAGATCGACCATTACGCCGCCCTCGGCGAATGGCGTGGCAAGGCCGGCGGCTATGCATTACAGGGCTACGGCGAAGTCTATGTCCGTCACTTGTCGGGAAGCCATTCAAACGTGGTCGGCCTGCCGCTGGCCGAGACCCGCCACCTGCTGAAATCCGCCGGTTACCCGCTTGCCTGAGTGGATTATCGAGGCCGGCATCGGCGAAACCCGCGCCGCGCTGGTCGAAGATGGCGAGATTGTCGAAGCGCGCGTCCGGCGCGACAGCGTGACCGCGGCCGGGACCATCCTCGAAGCCAAACTGGTCGCGATCGCCCCGCGTGTCACGGTCGAGGCAGCGGGCGAGCAATTCCTCCTGCCGCACGGCGTGTCGGGGGTGAGCGAGGGCAAAAATCTGTTCGTCGAAGTCACCCGCGAGGCGCTGGGCGGTAGCGAGCCGTGGAAGCGCGGGCTGGCCCGCCGCACCGATTTGTCGCCCCGCCCCGCCCTGCCGCTCGCCGACGGCAATCCTGGCGTCATCAACGGCTGGGACGATTTGCTCGACGAGGCGCGCAGCGGGATCATCGGTTTCGATGGTGGCGAGCTGCGCATCGAGCCGACCGCAGCGATGACCATGATCGACGTCGATGGCTGGCTGGTCCCCGACAAGCTCGCCCAGATGGCGGCCTGGGCCTCGGCCCGCGCCATCGCCCGGCTCGACCTCGGCGGATCGACCGGAATCGATTTTCCCGGCCTTCGCGGCAAGGCTGACCGGATCGCGGTCGACGCTATTCTCGACTCCTACCTGCCCAATCCCTTCGAGCGCACCGCGATGAACGGCTTCGGCTTCGTCCAGATCGTCCGCCCGCGCGCCCGCGCCTCGCTGATCGAACTGGCCCGCGATCGCGCCCCGTTCGAGGCCCGGGCGTTGCTCAGGCGGGCCGGCTCTTCAATCGGCGAAACCACCCTCACCGCCCATCCGGCGGTGATCGCGGCGATCCGTGCCGACTGGACCGCAGCGCTCGAACGCCAGGTCGGCGGTCGCGTCATCTTGCGCTCCGAGCCCGCGCTCGCCATGTCGGGCGGCCATGTCCACTAAACCTTGTCCCCTGTGTGGCAAACCGCCGTCCCAGGCCGAAGCCCCCTTCTGCAGCCGCGGCTGCAAGGATCGCGACCTGCTGAAATGGCTCGGCGAAGGATATGCAATTCCCGGACCGCCGACCCACATTGATGGTCGGGACCGTGACGGGCTGGACAGGGACGAGAGCGACGGTTAGGGACCGCGACGCTCGAACGGACCAAGCGTCCCGACGGTGCGCCCGGGTAGCTCAGTGGTAGAGCAGGCGATTGAAAATCGCCGTGTCGGTGGTTCGACTCCGCCCCTGGGCACCATCCTCACAAAGTTCGTAGAGACCGCGCCTCGAATATTGGCGAAATTTCGTCATTTTCTCCCCACGCATGACGGTCTCCAGCGCCACTCCAAGAGCGATTTCCGGGACGGTAGGCGGCGATTTGCAGCTTCGTCTCAAAGTGGATGATTGGTGACTCGGAGACGAGTTGCCGTTTTGAGCGAAAAACGCAGTGTTTCGGTGTCAAACTCAGGTTCAGCGCAGAGACGGCTGATCGGGCACAGGGTCTAGCGTCTGTTTTAGGTAGAAAGCTGTCATTAGGCAAAATGCACCCCGGCAGAACATTTAGACGGGGTTGCAAATAATTTGGGAAACTGCTGACCAGAGCCGTGGATCCGGCATTTTTCCTTGAGCTTTCAAACGCCGCGCGCGCGGCAATCGCGGCGGAATTTGGGAATGGCTTGGTTGCCGAGAACAAGGCACGGCATGGGTTCGACCCGGTTACGGCAGCTGATCGTGCAGCGGAGCGGGAATTGCGTTCGCTAATCGAAGTACGCTTTCCGACCCATGGGATCTGGGGCGAGGAATTTGGACTTGTGCGCGGGGACGCGTCCGTGCGGTGGAGCCTCGACCCGGTTGACGGCACCCGCGCGTTGCTCTGCGGCTTACCGAGTTGGGCGATCCTGGTAGGCTTGATCGAGGACGGTCGGCACATCGCTGGAATGATCGACCTTCCTTGGCTCGAAGAGACGTTGATCGGGCACGGCGGCATTACGCGCCGCAATGGGGAACTCGTTCGCACGAGCGGTTGCACATTGCTCGCCGAAGCGCGGCTGGCGACGACCGACCCGACCTTGTTTGAGACCGGCGAGGCCGAAGCTTTTGAACGGGTGCGGCTGGCGGCACGGCTGACGCGATATGGGCTCGATGCCCTCGCCTACGCGCGGGTCGCGACGGGCGATATCGATCTGGTCATCGAAAGCGGGCTCAAGCCACATGATTATGACGCGCTTATGGCCGTCGTGCGCGGCGCTGGCGGGCACATCGGCGACTGGCGCGGCGGAGAAAAGTTCGACACTGGCCACGTTGTCGCCGCGGCGAGCCGGGCGCTCTATGACGAGGCGGTTGCGCTGCTCGCGTGACGGCGTTTGAGCTCGGCGATCACGTCCACCCATGAGCTTCCGGCCGAGGGAAGCAGCACGGTAAGGTGGTAAAGCAGGTCGGCGGCCTCGCTGGTGAGCTCGGCGCCGTTACCGGACACGGCGGCGAGTGCGACCTCAACTCCTTCCTCGCCGACCTTCTGCGCGATCCTTTTAACACCGCTTTGGACGAGCCTGGCAGTATAGCTCGTCGCGGGATCGGCAGACGCGCGCTGCTCAAGTGTCGCGGCCAAACTGGCGATAAAGCCCGTTCCCGGTGCGCCTTCTTCGCCAAAGCAGCTGTCGGTTCCCGTGTGGCAGGTCGGGCCTCGCGGTGTAGCAAGGATCAGCAGGGCATCGCCGTCGCAGTCCGCGCGAATCTCGACTAGGTCGAGCAAGTTGCCGCTGGTTTCGCCCTTGCGCCACAGATCGCCACGCGATCGGCTGTGGAAGGTGACGAGACGGTCGACGATGGTCGTGTCCAGCGCGGCGCGGTCCATATAGCCAAGCATCCGCACTTCCCCGCTCGCGGCATCCTGGACAATTGCCGGGATTAGGCCGCCCATCTTGGCCCAATCGAGGTGGTCAGGATTAATCATTGGCGCACCTCGATGGCCTGGTCGCAAAGATACCGCTTGAGGTCGGAAATGGCGATGCGGCGTTCATGAAACACACTGGCGGCAAGCGCACCGCTAGCGCCGGCGGCGAACGCCTCGGCGAAATCGGCCAGCGTGCCTGCCCCGCCCGAAATGATGACGGGCACATCAACCGCGGCGATTAGCGCGCGAAGTTGTTCGAGGTCATAGCCGCCGCGCACGCCGTCGCGGTCCATGCAGTTGAGCACGATTTCGCCCGCGCCAAAGGCGGTCGCCTCGACCGCCCAGGCGATGGTCTCGCGGCCCGCATCCTGGGTCGCATTGGGTCGGCCGGTGTATTGTTTGACCCGCCAATCGCCGACGGTCGAACACAGGCTATCGATGCCAAGGACGACACATTGACGACCGAAGGCGGCGGCGAGTTCGGCGATAAGATCCGGCCGTTCAAGCGCGGGCGAATTGACGCTGATTTTGTCCGCGCCTGCGCCGAGGCAGCGTGCGGCTGTTTCGACATCGCGGATCCCTCCGGCGACCGAGAACGGAATATCGATTACTGCTGAGACGCGGCGCACCCAGTCGGGGTCGAGGCTGCGGCCGTCGGCGCTGGCGGTGATGTCGTAGAAAACGAGCTCGTCGGCGCCTTCGTCGCGATAACGCAGCGCATGGTCGACAATGTCGCCGATGTCGCGGTGGTCGCGGAAGCGCACGCCTTTGACGACCCGGCCCTCCGCCACGTCGAGGCACGGGATGATCCTAGCCGCGGGCACAACCGATCCCTTCGGCGACGGTGAAACGGCCCTCCCAGATCGCCTTGCCGACGATGGCGGATGCGGCGCCGGCATCGCGCAGGGCATCGAGATCGCCGAGCTTCGCGACCCCGCCCGAGGCCTGCAGTTCGACCTGCGGGTAATCGGCGAGGATAGTGCGCATCAGCGCGACGTTCGGGCCGCTCAGCATCCCGTCGCGGGCAATGTCGGTGACGAGCAAGTGGCGCACCGCCGGAAATTGGCCGAGCACTTCATCGAGCGTGCGGCCCGAGCCGCGCTCCCAGCCGTGGGTGGCGACCGCCGCCACGCCGTCTTCGATCCGGACGTCGAGCGCGAGCGTGATGTGGTCGGGGCCGAAATCAAGCAGCATCGCGGCGACCGTCGCCGGGTCGGTCAGCGCGAGGCTGCCGATCACGACGCGCGCCACCCCGGCGTCGATCAGCGAGGCGACATGCGCGCGCGATCGGACTCCGCCCGCGACCTGGAGGCGCAGCGGAGTCTCGCTCGCCAGCTTGGCGAGCAGGTCATGCTGGCGCGGGGCACCCGAGCGCGCGCCGTCAAGGTCGACGAGATGGGCTTCCTCCGCCCCGGATTTCGCAAAGTCCGCGAGCGCGGCGACCGGATCGTCCGAGTAGAAGGTCTCGCGCGCAAAATCGCCTTGCGACAGGCGGACGCAGCGGCCGCCGATGAGGTCGATCGCCGGGAGAAGCTTCATGACGCGAGGAACGCGGCGAGGAACGACGCGCCGGCCGCCGACGAGCGTTCAGGGTGGAATTGCGCGCCCCAAAGCGGGCCTTGGCGGATCGCGGCAGTCAGCGCGGTGCCATAGGTCGCGCGCGCAGCGGTGGCTGGGCCGTCATCGCAGGCGAAGCTGTGCGCGAAATAGACATAATCGCCGTCCGCGAGGCCGATGCCGGGGGCGGTATCCTCGATCCTGGTCCAGCCCATGTGCGGCACGGGGAGGCCCGGCGAGGGCTGCATCGCGCGGACACGGCCTGGAATCAGGGCGAGGCAGGTCGTGTCGGCTTCATCCGAGGTGTCGAACATCAGCTGCATCCCGAGGCAGATTCCGAGCAGCGGCCTGGTGCGGCGCTTGAGGGCGTCGATCAGGCCTGCATCGCGGAGCCTCGCCATCGCATATCCTGCCGCGCCGACGCCGGGGAGGACCAGACGATCGGCTTGCTCGGCGACCACGAGATCATCGGTCAGCGTCGCTTCGACCCCCAGCCGCTGGAACGCGAGGCGAATCGAATCGGTGTTGCCATAGCCGAGGTCGAGGATCGCAAGCGCGGTCACAAAGTGCCCTTGGTCGACGGCAGCGCATCGCGCGCGCCTTCCAGCGCAAGTCCCGAACGTAGCGCGCGGCCAAATGCCTTGAAGCAGGCTTCGACCTTGTGATGGTCGTTGTCGCCCGCCACGCGGACGTGGATTGCAGCGCCCATGCTGTCGGCGAGGCTGCGGAAGATGTGCGGCACCATCTCGGTCGGCAGGCCGCCGACCGACGGGCCTGAAAAACTGCCATCGAACTTCGCATACGGTCGGCCCGACAGGTCGATCAGCACCTCGGCGCTTGTTTCGTCCATCGGCAGCGCGAAGCCGAAGCGGCCGATCCCGCGCTTGTCGCCGAGCGCCTGCCTGAGGGCCCCGCCGAGCGCGAGCGCGATATCCTCGACGCTATGGTGCGGGTCGATGGCGAGATCGCCCGAGCAGGACAGCACGAGGCTGAACCCGCCGTGCGCGGCGACCTGATCGAGCATATGATCGTAGAACGGAATGCCGCTGTCGATACGGCGCGGCTCGGCGCAGTCGAGGTCGAGCGACAGCGCGATGCGGGTTTCCTTGGTGTCGCGGACGATCTCGGCGCGGCGGGTGGCGGGCGCGGGCGCAGCGAGGCCGAACACGGCGAGCAGGGCGGCATTTTCGGTCTCGGTTCCGATTGTGACGCGGACTCCGCCGGGCGCCGCGTTGGGACGGAAGCGAACGCGCACCGCGGCTGCGGCGAGGCGGCGCGCGAGGCCGGCGGGATCGGCGACCTCGAGGAACAGGAAGTTGCCGCCGGGGTGGGCGCGGGTGATGTCGGGGGCCTGGGAGAGCTTCTCGGCCAGCACATCGCGGTCGGCGAGCAGGCGCTCAATGCGGGCGACATGGACCGGCATCCGCTCAGGCCCGAGCGCATCGAGCGCGGCCGCAATCGAGGGAGACGGCAGCGGATAGGGTGGCGAGACACGCGCGATCAGGTCGATGATTTCAGGCGCGGCGATCGCACAGCCGATGCGGGCTCCGGCCAGACCATAGGCCTTCGACAGGGTGCGCAGGACAACCAGGTTGCCGGTCGCTTCGGCGGCGAAACTCGGCGTGTCGGCAAACTCGCCATACGCCTCATCGACCACGACGAGCGTGTCGGGCAGCGCGGCGGCGATGCGTCGGATGTCGGCCGGGTCGATGGCGGTGCCTGTCGGGTTGCTGGGGGTGCACAGGAACAAAAGTTTGGGCTGGGCGGGGGTGACGATCGCAAGCAGGGCGTCGGCATCGAACGCGAAGTCGTCGGTCAGGCGCGCGGTGATGACGGCGGCGCCCTGAATGCGGGCGAACTGGGCATAGGCGGAGAAGGTGGGCTCGACGATGGCAATGCTGTCCTCACCCGGGCGGCAGAAGGCGCGGATGAGCATGTCAATCACGTCGTCGCTGCCGCGCGCGACCCACAAGCAAGCGGGAGCGACCCCGTAAAGATCAGCGAGCCTCTGACGCAGCGCGGCGGGTTGCGGGTCGGGGTAGCGGTTGATCGTCGGCTGGCCCGCAACCAGCGGCGGATAAGGGTTCTCGTTGGCATCGAGGCGGATCGTGCCGGGTAGCGGCGGGCCGGCGATATCGCACGGCGGCAAAGCGAGGATTTCAGGACGGGCGAGGCGGGCGACGAGGCTCATGCACGGCACTCGGCGGCCAAGGCATGGGCTTCGAGGCCTTCGAGGCGGGCGAGCGCGGCGGCGGCGGCGGCGATGGCCTTGCCCGCTTCGGCGCTGACTCGCTGGACGGTGATCGCCTTCATGAACGTCATCGTCGAAACGCCGCCGGTGAAGCGCGCGGCACCGTCGGTCGGCAGGACATGGCTCGACCCGGCGAGATAGTCGCCGAACGTCTCCGCTGCATTATGACCGGCGAAGATCGCGCCGGCATTGCGGATCAGCGGCACGAGGCGATCGGCGTCGTCGATGGCGAGGCTGAGGTGCTCGGGGGCGTAGGCATTGGCGATCGCTGCGGCCTCATCGAGCGAGGCGCAGCGGACGGTGCGGATGCGGTCCGCCTCGCCGCCAAGCGCCACGGCGACCGCGGCGATGAGGGCATCGCTCGAGCTGACCAGCAGCACCTGCGCGTCAGCGTCATGTTCGGCCTGGCTGAGCAGGTCGGCGGCGACGGTGGCGGGATTGGCGCTGTCATCGGCGATGACCATCAGTTCGGACGGACCGGCGGGCAGGTCGATGCCGGGTCCATCAGGAAGCGAGGCGACCAGCGCTTTGGCGGCCGCTACCCAAGCGTTGCCGGGACCGCAGATGCGGTCGACCGGGGTGATGTCGCCGGCGCCATATGCCAACGCGGCAATCGCCTGCGCGCCACCGATGGTCCAAATCGCATCGATTTCGCACGTTTCGGCGGCGAGCGCGATTGCGAGGTCGAGGCCCCCGCCGGGGCGTGGCGGGGTGACGACGGTGATGCGATCTACCCCTGCGACGCGCGCGGGAAGCGCGAGCATCAGCAGGGTCGAGAACAAAGGTGCCTTGCCTCCGGGGATGTAAAGGCCGGCATGGCCAAGCGCGCGCCACTCCTTTGCGACCAACAGGCCGGGCATAGTGGTAACTTCGATATCGCGCGGGCAGGTCTGGCGGTGGAACGCCTTGATGTTGCGCGCGGCGAGTTCGATCGCGTCGAGTGCAGCGCGGGGGAGCGTGCGACGCGCCTCCTCGGCAAAGGGTGCGACCGCGATGCATTTGGGATGGGCGCCGTCGATGCGGACCGCCTGCTCGACCAGCGCGGGCCAGCCGCGCGTGCGGACATCGGCGACGATTTCGCGGACGGCGTCCAGCAGCGCGGGGTTGGCCCGACCACGCGGGCGGGCGAGCGCGGCGGCGCGCGTCTCCGTGTCGCGCCAGTTGAAACGATCGATCACAGCATCATCTTTTCAATCGGCATGACCAGAATCGCCGAGGCACCAGCCGCTTTCAATCGCTCAAGCGTCTCCCAAAACACCGATTCCTGGCACACCGCCTGAACCGCGACATGGCCGGGCCGGCCGAACAGCGGGACGATGGTCGGGGCCTCGGCGCCGGGTAGGATCGCGCTGATCGCTGGAATCGCCGATTCAGGGGCGTTGAGGACGATATATTTGCTCTCGGCGGTGGCGATGACCCCTTC
>JBKJNP010000157.1:0-15082 GCA_046593565.1 Sphingomicrobium sp.
GGTTGCAGGACGGCCAGCATTTCGACCGCTACGGGCTCGAACAGCAGGCCGAGATCGTTCGCCATGTCTTTCTTGCTGATCGCGGCGCAGCGGTGCCGCACTTTGCCGAGCGCGGCCTGCTTCCGTTTAACGCCGCCTAGCTCGGCTTCTTCGCCACCCCGACCAGTGCCGGGCGAAGCAAGCGATCCTTCATCACATAGCCCGCCTGCATTTCCTCGATGATCGTGCCGGGCGCTTCGTCGCTGGGGATTTCGATCATCGCCTGGTGCCGGTGCGGATCGAGCGGCAAGCCCTTCGACGCGACTCGCTCCACCCCGTTGCGGGCAAACACCGAATCGAGCTCGCGCGCGGTCGCCTCGATCCCGGCGAGGAAGTTGGCCGCGGTCTGGTCGGCACGCAATTCATCGGTAACCGCCGCCAGCGCACGCTCGATATGATCCTTAATCGCCAGCATGTCGCGCGCGAACCCGGCCGAGGCGTAGGTTTTGGCGTCGGCCATTTCCTTTTCCAGCCGGCGGCGAGTGTTCTGCTGCTCGGCGGCGGCGTAGAGCGCCTTGGAATTGGCCTCCTCCAACGCCTTCTCAAGCTCGGCCACACGGTCATGCTCGGCCAGTTCGGGCGCGCCCGCCGCAGTCTCGGCGCGAATCTCTTCGGCTTCGTCGTGATAATCGTGTTCGTTGTCGTTCATGCCATCCATCTCGTCAGTGCTTGCGCTGTAAAATCTACCATGGGGACCACCCGGGCATAGTTCAACCGCGTCGGGCCAATTACGCCGACCACCCCGACCACCTTGTCGTCGCCGTCGCGATAGGGCGCGGCGATCACGCTCGACCCTGATAAAGCGAACATGCGATTTTCCGCGCCGATGAAGATCCGGCAGCCGTCGCCATCGCGCGCGCCCTCCAGCAAGCGGGCAATTTCCTGGCGATCCTCAAGCTCGTCGAGCAATCTCCGCACCCGCTCAAGATCCTCCGCCGTCGACTGGTCGATGAGGTTGGCCTGCCCGCGGACGATCAGCACCGGGCGCTGGGTGGCATCCTTGCTCCACGCCGCCAATCCGAGCGCGACCAGTTCGGCCGCCGCCCCGTCGATCGCCTCGCGCCGCTCCTGAATTTCGATCCGCAGCCGCGCTTCGGCTTCACTCAGGGTCAGCCCCGACAATCGCGCACTGACATAATTGGCGACCTCGGCGAGCGACACCGTGCTCGTCCCCGGCGCTAGCTCGACCATCCGATTCTCGACCGCGCCGTCCATCCCGACAATCACCGCCAATGCTCGGGTCGAACTCAATGGCACGAAGCTCAATTGCTTCAATCGCATCTCGCGTTTGGGGGTTAGCACGACCCCGGCGCAGGCGGACAAGCCGGATAGAGCAGCGGTTGCCTTGGACAGGGTTTCCTCGAGCGAGCCGGAGCGGTCCATCAGCGACTCGATGGCGGCGCGCTCGGCCGCTGCGGGGAGCGTCGCCTGCATGATCCCGTCGACGAATAGCCTGAGCCCGGTCTCGGTCGGGACGCGGCCCGCGCTGGTGTGCGGATGAGTCAACAGCCCGCGCTCCTCCAGCTCCTGCATCACCCCGCGGATCGAGGCCGGCGACAGGCTGACATTGCCCGCCAGCATCTTCGATCCGACCGGATTCCCGCGCTCGATATAGGCATCGACCACCAGACCGAAAATCTGGCGCATCCGGTCGGTTAGCTCGGGCAAGGGCGTGGTCATGACGCGCCCCATCTAGGATTGCGGCGCGGCTCGGTCTAGGGAGCCGCCAACCACTACTCAGGAGAATATCATGCGCCCAAGCGGCCGCGCCCCCGACCAAATGCGGACTTTGACCTTCGAGCCGGGCTTTACCAAACATGCCGAGGGCTCGTGCCTGGTCAGCTTCGGCGACACCCGCGTGCTGGTCACAGCCAGCATCGAGGAGAAAGTCCCGCCGTTCCTGCGCGGCAAGGGCCAGGGCTGGGTTACCGCCGAATATGGAATGCTGCCCCGGGCTACCCACACCCGCGGCAATCGCGAGGCGGCCAAAGGCAAGCAATCGGGCCGGACGCAGGAAATCCAGCGGCTGATCGGTCGCAGCTTGCGCGCCGTGGTCGATCTGAAGGCACTCGGCGAACGCCAGATCGTGATCGATTGCGATGTCATCCAGGCCGACGGCGGAACCCGCACTGCCTCCATCTCCGGCGCGTGGGTGGCGCTTCGCCTCGCGGTCGATACGCTCAAGCTGGCCATTGACCCGATCACGACCCAAGTCGCCGCCGTGTCGTGCGGCATCCATGACGGCAATGCCGTGCTCGATCTCGACTATATCGAGGATAGCTCGGCCGGATCAGACGGCAATTTCGTGCTCACCGGCGACGGCGCGATCGTCGAGGCGCAGATTTCAGCCGAGGGCGCGACCTTCGACGACGAAGCCCTGCTCCGCCTGCTGCGCCTCGCCAAGATCGGCTGCACCGACATCTTCAAGGCGCAACTCGCGGCAACCGGCCGATGAAGGCGATCGGTCCCAAGCTGGTCATCGCCACGCATAACGCCGGCAAATTGCGCGAAATCCGCGAGCTTCTCGCACCGCATGGCATCGAGTGCGTCGGCGCGGCCGAACTCGACCTGCCCGAGCCCGAGGAGATTGGCGTCACCTTTGTCGACAACGCCGAATTGAAGGCGCGCGAAGCGGCCGATTTGTCGGGCTTGCCTTGCCTCGCCGACGACAGCGGCCTTGCCGTTGATGCGCTCCACGGCCTGCCCGGAATCTTCTCCGCCCGCTGGGCCGAAGATGAGGCCGGGACGCGCGATTTCGGACGCGCGATGGAGCGCGTGTGGCGCGAGGTCGAGGCCGCGGGCGAAGACGCCGGGCACGACGCCCATTTCGTCTGCGCTCTGTCGCTCGCCTGGCCCGACGGCACGATCCACAGCTTCGAAGGCAAGGTCCACGGCACCCTCGTCTGGCCGCCGCGCGGGGATAATGGCTTTGGCTACGACCCGATGTTCGTGGCGGCTGGCATGGACCAGACGTTCGGCGAAATCGACCCGCAAGCGAAGCACGCGATCAGTCACCGGGCCAAGGCGTTCAAATTGCTGGCCGATGCGCTCAGATGACAAAACCTCGCTCGTCCTGAGCGTAGTCGAAGGGCGCCCTTCGACAAGCTCAGGACGAGCGGGCGTGGAACTTGGGACACCCGACCTTGCCCTCTACGTCCACTGGCCGTTTTGCGTCTCCAAATGCCCCTATTGCGACTTCAACAGCCATGTCCGCGACACCGTCGACCAGGCCGCGTGGCGCGACGCCTTGCTCGCCGATCTTGCCCACGAAGCCGCGCTCCTCCCCGATCGCCGCCTGACCTCGATCTTCTTCGGCGGCGGCACGCCCTCGCTAATGCCGCCCGCCACCGTGGAAGCGATAATCGCCGCCGCGCGCGCCCACTGGTCCGCCAGCGATGACCTCGAAATCACGCTCGAAGCCAATCCCAACAGCGCCGAGGCCGCCAACTTCGCCGATCTCGCCAGCGCCGGGGTCAATCGCATCAGTCTCGGCCTGCAGAGCTTCGACGATGCCGCCCTCGCCTTCCTCGGCCGCGCCCACAGCGCCGACGAGGGACAACGCGCGCTGGCCGCTGCGCAATCGGCGGTCGACCGGGTCAGCTTCGACCTGATCTACGCGCTCCCCGGCGACGACGAAGCCCGTTGGAGCCGCGACCTGGATCGCGCCATCGGCATCGGCACCGAACATCTCTCGCTCTACCAATTGACGATCGAGCCCGGCACGCGCTTCGCCACGATGGTCGCCAAACACGAATTCGAACCGCTCGACGCCGAAACCAGCGCCGCCCTGTTCGAGCTGACCCAAGCGCGAGCCGCTGCCGCGGGTATCCCCGCTTACGAAATCTCCAACCACGCCCGCCCGGGCGCTCAAAGCCGCCACAACCTGACGTACTGGCGCTACGGTGATTATGCCGGCGTTGGTCCCGGCGCACACGGCCGCCGCCTCGGCCAGCGCACCGTCCGCCACAAGAAGCCCGAGAATTTCCTCAGCGCGGTCGCCCGCAACGGCCACGGCCTGGTGGAGGAGGAAATGCTGACCCCAGCCGAAGGTGCCAGCGAGGCGCTGGTCATGGGGTTACGGCTCGCCGAAGGGATCGACACGGCCGCGCTGGAAGCGCGCTTCGACCGCCCGATCGTCGATCAGGCAGCGGTCGATCGGTTGGTCGGCCACGGCCTGCTCGTCTGCGATAGCGCGCATCTCGCCACCACCGAATCGGGCCGCCTTTTGCTCGATTCGATCCTCGCCGAAATCGCCGCCTGACCGCTCAATTCTTGGGTGCGGATGCCTGGGTCACTGGGGGGATTGGATTTGGCGGTGGAGACGGTGCGGGCGCAATCGCCGGGATCAGCTTGCCGACCTTCGACTCATATTTTTCGCTCGCCATTGCGACATAATCGTCGACCTGGGCCTGCGCGTCGGCCGAAGCTTGGGATCGCTTGATGCCGTTCTTGACGTCGAACCCGACCAGCCCGGATTTCAGGCTGTCGGCTTGCGCACCGCACGTCTTGAGAATGAACGCGCCATATTCCGGAACCGCCACCTTTTGCGTCAATGCCGTGTCATAGGCGCCGCGCAGGCAGGCAACGAAATTCTTGCGCGGACCATCAATCCCCGCCTGAAGCGCGGTCAGTCCGATTGCCGACGTGATTAACAAGGAAATCATCGAACCCTCCTCCGACTCATTCGCGAGTGAGGATGATCCTATTACAACAATGTTTCAAGTGGCTTACTTCGCGAAGCTGGTGGCCGCTGGGGACACCACCGTCGTCCCTGTCGCGGTGACCTGCCGTACTTCGAGCGCGCGCTCGGCGATCCCGTCGCGTCCGAAGCGGAAAATCCCGTCGACCCCTGCAAATCCGTCGCGATCGATCAGGCTCCGCGCCGGAAATGGCCGCCCGATCGGCCATGACCGGCTGGCTCGCACCGTCAACAATACTGCGTCATAGCCAAGGCTGCCGAGCCGGTACGGGGTCTTGCCGTAACGAGCCCTGTAGCGCCCGACGAGCTGGGCAAATCTTGTATCGGGGGCCGCCGCATAGAGCGCCCCGCGCAGCCGCGGGCTCGCCCCGAGCATCTTGTCATTGGCCCATAATTCGGTGCCGAGCAGGTGCGAACCCGGGCGCAGGGCCGATGCCGCGACCGCCGCAATCTTGCCGCTGTCGGCGATCAGCACCGCGTCCATCGGCCCGCGATTGCTTAAGGACGTCGCCGCCGATCGCGCCGCGCCGGCCAACCGGTTGAACGTCTCCAGCCCTGCCATTTGCCCGCCTGACGATCGAACCGACCCGAGAATCCCCTGCGCCGCGCGCTGACCGTAGAGGCCGGTCGGGACCAGCGCCCCGAACCGTGCCGCGCCGCGCCCGCGCGAATATCTTACCACCCGGTCGATCGCCTGGAGCGGGGTGATGCCAAGAATGTAGGTGCCGTTGCCCGCGACACTGCTGTCGTTGCTGAACGCCACCATCGGCACATTGGCACGCCGGGCCACCGGGCTCACCGCACGCACATCCTCCGCCAACAACGGCCCAAGGATCAGTTCGGCGCCCTCGCCGATCGCGCGGTTCGCCGCCGCCGCCGCGCCGCTTGAGCTGTCGTAAGTCACCAGCCGGATCGATCGATTGCCGCTGTCGAGCAACGCCAGGCTGGCGGCATTGGCGATCGAGGTGCCGACCCCGCCATCCTCGCCGCTCAGCGGAATGATCAACGCCACCTTGTGCCGCGGGGCATCGACATCGTCGGGCGACACCACCGGTTCGGGCCCGACCGGACGCACCGGCGCACGCGTCTGGCAGCTCGCCAGCACCAGGCCGGCAACAGCCAACGTCGTCAGCGATGCGCGTCGCGCTTGCCGCTTCTCAAGGGAAAGTGCCATGACCTGTCCTATGTCCGTGCCCCTCACCCCCGGCCTGTATATCGTTGCGACGCCGATCGGCAATCTTTCCGATCTCACCGCGCGCGCCACCGACACGTTGCGCGGGGCAAGCCTGATCCTCGCCGAGGACAAGCGCGTCACCGCCAAATTGCTGGCCCATGTCCAGGCGACCGCGCCAATGGCTGTCTATCATGATCATAGCAGCGAGGCGGAACGGATGCGCATCCTCGCCCGCCTGGGGACCGAGGCGGTGGCACTGGTCAGCGACGCCGGTACCCCGCTCATCTCCGATCCGGGTTACAAGCTCGTCCGCGCCGCGCGAAGCGCCGGGCATGCGGTCCACACCGTCCCCGGCGCCTGTGCCGCGATCGCCGCGCTGACGCTGGCGGGGCTGCCAACCGACCGATTCCTGTTCGCCGGGTTCCTTCCCGCCAAGGCAAAGGCCCGCGGCGACGCCATTGCCGAGTTCGCCGCTCTGCGCGCCAGCCTTGTGTTCTACGAAAGCGGTCCGCGCCTGCACGACAGCCTCGCCGCGCTCGCCGCCGGCCTCGGCAACCGTGACGCCGCCGTGATCCGCGAGATCAGCAAGTTGCACGAGGAAACCGTTACTGGCCCTCTTGCCGACCTCGCTGCCCGCTATGCCGACGCGCATCCCAAAGGCGAGATCGTCATCGTCGTCGGCCCGCCCGCCGAGCAGCAAGTCGCCAGCGACGACGATCTCGACAACGCGCTGCGCATCGCGCTAGCCACGCAAACCCCGTCGCGCGCCGCCAAGGACGTGGCGGAGCAGCTCAATATCCCCCGCAAGCGCGTTTACGCCCGCGCCCTCGCGCTAGGGGATTCGGACTGAACCGGCGCGAGGCCGAGCAGCGCGGCCGCCGGGCCGAGACGCTCGCCGCCTGGTGGCTGCGCCTACACGGTTGGCGGATCCTCGCCCGGCGGGTGAAGTTGCGCGGCGGCGAAATCGACCTCGTCGCCCGGCGCGGCAAGCTGGTCGCCTTCGTCGAGGTCAAGCAGCGCGCCACCGCCGATGCCGCTGGGATGTCGCTCGATCGCTATCGCCTGCGCCGCGTCGCCGCCGCTGCGGAAGCGCTCGCCCCGCGCTACGCCCGTCCTGGCGACGACATCCGCATCGACGCCATTTTCATCGTCCCGCGCCGCCTGCCCCTCCACCTTGCCGACGTGTGGCAAGGGTGACAAAGGCCGCGCCCTTCACTAGGCGCTCTTCCCCATGAGCCTGACCGTCGCCGTCCAGATGGATCCCTTGGAATCGATCAATATCGAGGGGGACTCGAGCTTCGCCCTGATGCTCGCTGCGCAAGCGCGCGGGCACAACCTGCTACATTATGCGGCGGAGGAATTGAGCTGGGTCGACAACCGGCTGTGGACCATGGCCCGCCCGGTCACCGTCCAGCCCGTCGCGGGGAACCACTTCAGCGTCGGCGAGCCGCGCATTGTCGATCTCGGCCGCGACGTCGATGTCGTGCTGATGCGCCAGGATCCGCTGTTCGACGTCGGCTACATTACTGCCACGCATTTGCTCGAGCGGATCGCCGGCGAAACGCTGGTGGTCAACGACCCCGCCAGCGTCCGCAACGCGCCGGAAAAAGTCTGGGTGCTCGATTTCGCCCGCTTCATGCCGCCTACTGCCATCACCCGTTCGCTCGGCGTGGCGCGCGAATTCCTCGCCAAGCATGGAGCGATGGTGGTGAAACCGCTCCACGGCAATGGCGGAAAAGCGGTGTTCAAGATCGACCGTGACGGCGCCAATTTGTCGGCGCTGTTCGAAATGTTCAACACCGCCTGGCGTGAGCCGCATATGATCCAGGCGTTCGTCCCCGCGGTCGCGCAAGGCGACAAGCGCATCATCCTCGTCGATGGTGAAATCGCGGGTGCGCTCAACCGCATCCCCGGCGAAGGCGAAATCCGCTCCAACCTCGCGGTCGGCGGGGTCGCCGCCAAGACCGAGCTGACCGCCCGCGAACAGGAAATCTGCGCCGCCCTCGCGCCTGAGCTCAAGGCGCGCGGCCTGATCTTCGTCGGAATCGATGTCATCGGCGGCGAGTGGCTGACCGAAATCAACGTCACTTCCCCGACCGGGATCGTCGCCGTCGACCGCTTCAACGGCACCGACACGCCGGCGCGGATCTGGGACGCGATCGAGGCTCGCCTCCACGCTCGGAAGCGCTGAGCAATGGCCGACTGGGTCATCCGCCTGATCGAGCAATCGGGTTATCTCGGAATCGGTTTCCTGATGTTCCTCGAGACCATCTTCCCGCCGATCCCGTCAGAAGTGATCATGCCGGTCGCGGGCGTCGCCGCCGGCCAGGGCAAACTTCACTATGGGCTGGTCGTCGCCAGCGGCACGTCGGGCGCCATGCTCGGCAATATCGTCTGGTATCTCGCCGCCCGCGCGCTGGGTGTCGATCGGTTGCAACCGATCGTGTGCCGTTGGGGCCGCTGGCTGACCATCACCTGGCCCGAGCTCGAACGTGCCGAACATTGGTTTCGCAAGAATGGCACCTTCTTCGTGTTCCTCGGTCGCCTGCTGCCGACCGTTCGCAGCCTGGTTTCGGTCCCCGCCGGCCTGCTCAAGATGCGCTTCGCGACCTTCGTCCTTGCTTCCACGCTCGGCACGGCGGGCTGGACCGCAATCCTCGCCGGCGCTGGCTATAAATTGGGCGAAAATTATCGCGATATCGACCAGATCATCGGCCCCGCGTCGAACGCCATCCTGGTCCTGCTCGCGATCGGTTACGTCCACCGCCTGTGGACCCACCGCAACATCGATCCCGCGACCGGCACCGTTATCCGCGATTAGTCACGCTCGCGGATGCGCGTTGCGGTACACGTCGAGCAATTGCGCCGCGTCGACCTGCGTATAAATCTGGGTCGACGACAGGCTGGCATGGCCGAGCAATTCCTGCAGCGATCGCAGATCCGCCCCCCCGGCCAGCAGATGCGTCGCGAAACTGTGGCGCAAGGCGTGCGGGGTCAGCGTGTCGGGTAAATTGAGCCGATGCCGCGCCGCCCGCACCGCGCGCCGCACCAGGTCCGGATTGAGCGGCCCGCCGCGCACGCCCACGAACAACGGCGTCGGCCCGACCAACGGCCACGGGCATTCCATCGCATAAGCCGCAATCGCCTGCCGCACCGCTTCGACCACCGGCACCACGCGCGTCTTGCCGCGCTTGCCTGTCACCCTCAACGTCCGCCCGATCGGCAGCACATTGGCAGTCAGCCCCATCGCCTCCGCAACCCGCAGCCCCGACCCGTACAGCAACAGCAAGATCGCCATGTCGCGTGCTCCGACCCAGTCGTCGCTCGCCGCGCCCGCATCCTCCGCCAGCGCCATGGCATCGGCCGGGCTGGCCGGTCGCGGCAGGGTGCGCGGACGCTTGGGCGCGCGGGTACGCGGCAATTGCGCGACATTGCCGGCATCTTCGGCGGCGAAGGTCAGGAACGCCCGCACCGCCGACATCTCACGCGCCGCGCTGCTCGGCCCCAAACCGCCCCCGCGCCGCTCGGCCAGGAAGGCGCGAAGATCCGCCGCAGCGACATTGAGCAAGCCGAACCGCCCGATTTCCTCGCCCCGATACGATCCCAAAAAGTCGATGAAGCGATGCGCGGTGGCGACATAGGCGCGCACCGTGTGCGGCGATCGCCGCCGGTCATGCGCCAGGAACGAATCCCAGCGCGCCGCCAGCGCCCGCGCCGGATGCCCCGTCAGTTCGTGGTCGGCCCGCTCATCGTCCATCGCCGGATCATAGCGGCGAGGCCGGACCCAAGGAACAGCAATAGATCGGCACCGTGCGGCGTCTCGAGCGATTGCTCGCCATGCTGGCCCAGCGCGAGCAATCCGTAGGGCAAGGGCGACGGCGAATCGATCCGGATCAGGGCTTCGCTGCGGACCGCATCGGCGCCGTCCCCGAACAAAGGATGCCCGTGCTCGACATTGCGCAATTCGACTGCCCCGAGCGACTGCATTGCGCGATTGACGATCGGCCGCGCGATGACGTTGACGCCATTGCGGTCGGCGCGGAACGCCTGATCACCGACGACCAGCGCAAGCACCACCGAATCGAGCCCGAGCGTGGCGGGCCAGTCGTACGTCACCACCGTCAGCAATTCGTCGAAACTGTCGGCCTCCATCGCCTGCAGCATTGCGGAATGGATCGACGACACGGCGCCCGAATGACCCCGCGCAAACGCCAACAGATCGGCGCGCGCGGTTTCCGCCTCGCCCAGCCGGTCGCGCAACCGCGCCACCGCGCGCTCCTCGAAGGAAATCACCCTACCCATGCCGCGCACCCTAAGGCGCGAGCGTTAACATCCGGCTAGCGGGCGCCTCGCGAGATCGCTTGCACAACCTTCCCCCGGAAGTTCGCTTAAGCGATCTTCTGCCCGGTCGCTTCCCAATCCTTGAGGAAGGCGGCCAGCCCGGCGTCGGTCAGCGGGTGCTTGAACAAGGACCAGATTACTGCCGGCGGGGCGGTCATCACGTCGGCGCCCAGCTTCGCGGCGTCGAGCACGTGGATCGAATTGCGCACGCTGGCGACCAGGATCTCGGTCGCGAAATCATAATTGTCATAGATCAGGCGGATGTCGGCGATCAGCTCCATCCCCGGCTGGCCGATATCGTCGAGGCGTCCGACAAACGGCGAGATGAAGCTCGCCCCGGCCTTGGCCGCGAGCAACGCCTGGTTCGCCGAGAAGCAGAGGGTGACATTGACCATCGTCCCGTCGCTCGAAAGCGCCTTGCAGGTCTTCAGGCCGTCGGGCGTCAACGGCACCTTGATGACGATATTCTTGGCGATTTTCCGAAGGAGTTCTGCCTCCTTCATCATCGCCTTATGCTCGGTCGCGACCACTTCGGCCGACACTGGGCCCGTCACCACGCCGGCGATTTCGGTGATCGTTTCGATGAAATCCCTCCCGGATTTCTTGATCAAGGACGGATTGGTGGTGACCCCGTCGAGCAGTCCGGCCTCGGCCAGTTCGCGGATATCCTTGATCTCGGCGGTGTCGGCGAAGAATTTCATGGCGGAGCGGTCCTTACGGCTTGTGCGGGATTTGCGTGGAGCGGGTGAAGTCCCCCATATGGTCAACGAGACCGAGCGCACAAGGGAGCAGGAAATGACCGTCACCGTCGAGCGCCGCGATACCGGCCAACTGGCGATCACCCTCGCCCGCCCGCGCCAGCGCAACGCAATCACCGTCGCCATGTATGCCGCGCTTGCCGATGCGATCGAGGGCGCTGCCGATGATCCGTCGGTCCGGGTCATCACCATCGAGGGCGAAGGCGAAGATTTCACCGCCGGCAACGACCTCTACGATTTTCTCAAGTAAATGCCGCCGCCCGGCACCACCGACATTCCGGTGTGGCGCTTCCTTCGCGCCATGACCAGCAACCAGGTGCCGATCGTCGCTGCGGTGCACGGAAATGCGGTCGGCATCGGCACCACCATGCTGTTTCACTGCGACCTCGTGCTGGCCGAGGAAGGCAGCCGCTTCGTCATGCCGTTCGTCGATCTGGGACTCGTCCCCGAAGCGGCCAGCTCGTTACTCCTGCCCCGCCTCGCCGGTCGCCGTCGTGCGGCGCGCTACTTGCTGCTCGGCGAACCGTTCGGGGCCGAGGATGCGGCCGGTTTCGGGCTGGTCAGTCATGTCGTTCCCAACGGCGGGATCGCGGCTGCGCTTTCCACCATCGTCGCCGCTTTGTTGGCCAAGCCGCCCGAGGCGCTACGCCTGACGCAGGCGCTGTTACGGCGCGAGGATTGCGGTGAATTGCTCGACCGGATCGAGCTGGAAAATGGTCATTTCGGTGAGCGGCTCGCCTCCGACGAGGTCAAGCAAGCGGTTGCGGCCTTCTTCGCCGCGAAAGCCCGCGCCAGCGCCTGACCCCTAAATCGAAATCCACACCCGCTTCGACCGGGTTACGTTGATCGTCGGCCCGGGGAACAGCAGCATGTCGGTCGGCTGAGTGTAAGTCACCTTGAGATCCATATAATTGGCCCCGTCCTGGACGTTGTTGACCGGATCGGCGATGGTGAAACTCCCCGGCCCGATGCCGTACACCGCGTTGGTGATCCTGGCCTTGATTTCCGTCTTGCGGGTAGCAATCGTCTTGTTCGAGTAGATCGTCGCCATCCGCGCGCCTTCGCCAAGCCCGTGCTGGATGCCCGACATGGCACGAAACACCAGGCCGAGCTGGACGATCATCCACATCAGCACGATCAGCACCGGCAGCGCGAATGCCATTTCGATGACCGCCGCACCCTGCTCGTTGCGGCGAATTTTCCGAAGGATTTTCATCACTCGGTCCTCATCCCGGCTGACGCCTGGATCTTATATTTACCGCCCGCGTCGATCCCGGTGAAATGCAGCGGGAACAGAGGTTTATATTCGGTCCAGACGGTGACTTTGATCCACTTGGATTCGGTCTGGCCAGTGGGGCAATCCACGTCCGCAACCGGTTGGGCGCCATTGTTGCAATAAAGTGAGTGGGTTACCGTCACATTGGCGGTGGTCAGCGGCGCGGTCTTGCACGTGCCGTTGGCCAGCGTGCCGTTGAATTGGCAAATCGCTTCATTCGCAATAGTCGTTTCGACATCGGTGATGCCGGTGGTCTGCATGACCTTTTCGACCGACCTTTGCGCCGCCTGCTCGACCTTCAATTTAGTTCCGAAGCCGTTCGACAGATCGACCACGCCGACCGTCATCAGCGCGATCACCGGGGCGACGATCGCCAGTTCGATGATCGCCGCGCCGCGATCTTCCCGCCACAATTTCATGAGCCGGTTCATGTTAAGCCACCAACCGGACGCGCAGGCCCGTCTTGATCGTGCTCATGCCGTGCATGTCGCAATTCTTGGTAAAATTGTTCATCCCACTGCTGCCCGACCAGTAAATGCGCTTGGCGACGAACTGGGTGCAGGTGGCTGACCCGGTACCATTGCCATTGTAGGTCACCTGCTGGTTCGGGAAATAGACCACGCCGGTGATCTTGTTGGTCGAATTTCCGTTGATCTTGTTGGGGCTGCCGGCCGTAATGTTGCCGGTCGGCGCGCTGTCGACCGCGCGGCGATCCTGGTACAACGCCATACCCTTCCATTTGCCGGTGGTCATCGCGGTGGCATTCAGCTCGCCACTGGCGTTCATGTCGAGCGAACCGATCGGCTGGCCCGCGCCGGCGGTCTTGTTGGTAAGCAGCAACACCGCATTGGTCAGGTTGAGCTTGCCCTGGATGTTCACGCTGCCACCGCTGATCACATAGACCCCGTCCTTCAGCGTCAGCACACGGTTCGTGCCAATGCTCAGCGACGAATAGCAAGCGCCCCCGGCTACCACGAGACCGCTGTTGGTGTTGTTGATTGTCAGCGAAGGCGGCGAACTGGCGCAGGTCGAGAGGTCGGACGTGTCGGGAGCCAGGTCTTTGTACGGATCTTCCAGTGCCGGCGAATAAGGCTGATAGCCCTGCGACAAGGTCCAGTTGCTCGACTGCTGGATGCCCCCCGCAGCGGCGAGGTTCGTCGCGGTTACGCTCGAGCTGCCCTGCCCTGCGGCGGCATTGGTCGAGGTCGAATTGGTCATCATCCCGCAATCCATCGTGATGGTTGCGCTGCCTGTCGCCTGGATCCCGGTCTTGCTGTTGTTCTGCAGGCTGAGCACGCAGAATTCGCCATCGCTCGACACCGTCGCGGCGGTCGCCGTGGTCTTGATCAGCGGCGCATTGGCCATGAACATCGAACTGAACGACAAGGGCCGCTGGACCGCCAGCTCGACCTTGACCTGGTTCTTCTGCACGCCGACGTCGGCGGGATAGGTCACCACTTTGCTCTGGAGCGGGAATTTGGTCGAATCGAGCGAATTGTTGAGGCCGAGGTCCTTGTCGACCGCGGCCGCAGTCCCGGTCGTGGTCTTCGCCGCGACCCGGTCGTAAACCCCCGCGATCGCCGCCGAATCCGCGGCCCGCTGGAGCTGGCGCTTCCACAGCGCCCACTGAATGGTATCGGTCGCCAAACCGGCCGAACCGATCAGCAATGGCAGTGCCGCGGCCGCGATGATCATCGCATTGCCGCGCTTGTCATTCCAGATTTTCGACATGAGATTGCGCATGCTTGTCCTCGCCCATTGGGTCGTGATTAGGCTCTCATCTAGCCAGGACAGGGTGTGCAAAGCGTTCCTTGAAACGGTTACCGCGGCAATAACCACATCCTGTCCCGGCTTGAAGCAGCGGCGTATTATCCCTATAACACACGCATTAATGTTGCGCCGCCGCCCGCGCCAGTTCAGGCTCGGGCACCGACGCGAAGGTTCAGGAGACGAATTCCCATGGCAATCGAGCCCATCGAAACAACCGCCACCAAGATCAAGCTCGACCCGCCCGCCGCGTTGCAAGCGGTGCCGATCCACGAGGCGTCGGGCCTGGTCCCCCTGAAGAAGGACGAGACCAGCGAGCTTGACGACAAGGTCGCCAAATTCGTCGACGAACTCGCCGCGCTCGACAGCAACAGCCCCGAATTCGGCAAGAAGGTCGATCAGCTGACCGCGATGGGCCGCAAGGAAATCGCCGAAGCCGCCGGCGCGTCGAACCGCTTCCTCGACCGCCCGGTCAAGGCGATCGACAGCGACACCGGCATCGGCGCCGATCTCACCGAGCTTCGCCGCACCGTGGAATCGCTCGATCCCAAGGAAGCCGGCAAGGGCATGACCACCCGCAAATTCCTCGGCATCATCCCGTTCGGCAACAAGGTGAACAATTACTTCGACAAATACCGGTCGAGCCAGACCCACATTTCGGCGATCCTCCAGCGCCTCGGCAATGGCAAGGATGAGCTGCTGATGGACAATGCCGCGATCGACACCGAGCGGGCTGCGCTGTGGAAGACGATGCACCGGCTCGAGCAGATGATCCACATCTCCAAGAGCCTCGACAAGGGCCTCGAGGACAAGGCCAATGAACTCGACACGAGCGAGCCGGCCAAGGCCAAGGCGATCCGCGAGACGGCGCTATTCTACACCCGCCAGCGGACCACCGACCTCCTCACCCAGATGGCGGTGACGGTGCAGGGCTATCTCGCGCTCGACCTCGTCAAGAAGAATAATGTCGAGCTGGTCAAGGGCGTCGACCGCGCCTCGACCACCACCGTCTCGGCGCTGCGCACCGC
>JBKJNP010000178.1:0-2946 GCA_046593565.1 Sphingomicrobium sp.
GCCTCGACGAACTGAAATATGAGTACCCGCAGGAAACCTGTCCCGAGGGGCGGACCCCGCAGCAGCATCTGGCGCATCTGACGTGGATCGGCGCGTCGCGGCGGTGGAGCGAGGGGGTGCCGCCCGCGATCACCAAGCAGCTCAAGCATGAGCTCAAGCTGATCGCCAAGCTCGACTTCGCGCGATACTTTTTGACCGTTCACGACATCGTCGCGTTCGCGCGCAGCCTCGACCCCCCGATCCTGTGCCAGGGGCGCGGGAGCGCGGCCAATAGCGCGGTCTGTTACTGCCTTGGAATCACCGCGGTCGACCCGTCGATCAACAGCTTGCTGTTCGAGCGTTTCATCTCGGAAGAGCGCAAGGAGCCGCCCGACATCGACGTCGATTTCGAGCATGAGCGGCGCGAGGAGGTGATCCAGCACCTCTACCAGAAATATGGCCGCGACCGCGCGGGGATTGCAGCGACGGTGATCCATTACCGCCCGCGCTCGGCAATCCGCGAGGTGGGCAAGGTGATGGGCATGTCCGAAGACGTCACCGCGGCGATTGCATCGAGCCATTGGGGCAGCATGGAGGCCGAGATCGAGGAGGCACGGGTCGGCGAGGCGGGGCTTGATTTCGCCGACCCGCATTTGCGGCGGACGATCGCTTTGGCCAAGCAGTTGATCGGCATGCCGCGGCATCTGTCGCAGCATGTCGGCGGCTTCATCCTGACCGAGCGGCTGCTGACCGAGACGGTGCCGATCGGCAATGGCGCGATGCCCGACCGGACCTTCATCGAATGGGACAAGGACGATATCGAGGAGCTTGGAATCCTCAAGATCGACGTGCTGGCGCTGGGCATGCTGACCTGCATCCGCAAGGCGTTCGATTTGATCGAGGCGCATCATGGCGAGTGGTTCGAGCTGGCGACAGTGCCGCGCGAGGTGCCCGAGGTTTACGACATGCTGTGCAAGGGCGACAGCCTCGGCGTGTTCCAGGTCGAGAGCCGGGCGCAGATGAACATGCTGCCGAGGCTCAAGCCCCGCTGCTTTTACGACCTTGTCATCGAGGTGGCGATCGTGCGGCCGGGGCCGATCCAGGGCGACATGGTGCATCCGTTCCTCAAGCGGCGACAGGGCAAGGAGATCGTCACCTTCCCCTGCCCCTCGCCCGACCACGGCCCGGTGGATGAGCTCGAGCAAATCCTCGGACGGACGCTTGGCGTCCCGGTGTTCCAGGAGCAGGCGATGAAGATCGCGCTCGACGCGGCCAAATTCAGCCCGGCCGAAGCCAACCAATTGCGGAAAGCGATGGCGACGTTCCGGTCGCGCGGGACGATCGATTTGCTGCAGGACAAGATGGTCGGGCGGATGGTCGAGCGCGGCTACGACCCCGAGTTTGCCGCGCGCTGTTTCCACCAGATCCGCGGGTTCGGCGAATATGGCTTTCCCGAGAGCCACGCGGCCAGCTTCGCGCATCTCGTCTACGTGTCGAGCTGGATCAAATGGCGTTACCCGGCAGCGTTTGCGTGCGCGCTGCTCAACAGCCAGCCGATGGGATTTTACGCGCCGGCGCAGATCGTTCGGGATGCACAGGAGCATGGGGTGACGGTGCGGCCGGTGGATGTGAACCATAGCGAGTGGGATTCGGCCATAGAATCTCCCCTCCCTGACAGGGAGGAGGTTTTGCGCCTCGGCCTGCGCCAGATCGACGGTCTCCGCCTCGACGCCGCTACCCGGATCGTCGCGGCGCGAGGTGATACACCTTACGCTTCGGTCGAAGATGTCCGCACCCGCTCCGGCGCCAATGTCGCGGCGATCCAGCGGCTGGCGGAGGCGGATGCGTTTCGCTCGATCAAGCTCGACCGGCGCGGGGCATTGTGGGATGCGCGGGCATTGAACGGCGCGCCCGATTTGCCACTGTTCGCCGCAGCGCAAGCGCGCGACGAGGGGTGGGAGACCGAAGTGGTGCGGCTGCCCGCGATGCCGCTCAGCGAGCATGTGGTGAGCGATTACCAGACGGTTCGGCTGAGCCTGAAGGCGCATCCGATGCGCTTCCTGCGCGGCCATTACGCAAGCCGGGGCTTCGTTACCGCAAGCGAGCTGCGCGGCCTGCGCTATGGACGACGGGTTTCGCTCGCCGGACTGGTGCTGATCCGCCAGCGGCCGGGCAGCGCCAAGGGCGTGTGCTTCATCACGCTCGAGGATGAGACGGGAATTGCCAACCTCGTCGTCTGGCCTGACAAGTTTGCGGCGCAGCGCAGCATCGTCATGGGGGCGCGGCTGATGGTGGTCCACGGCCTGGTCCAGCATGACGAGGCAGTGGTCCATGTCATCGCCGCGGGCCTTGAGGACGACACCGCGATGTTGCGCTTGCTGAGCGAGGATGCGCTACCGTCGACACTGAACCAAGGCGACGGTGGGGGAAGCTGGCGACCGCCCGCCCGAAGCCATCCGCGCGACGTCAATATCATCCCCAAGTCGCGCGACTTCCATTGAGCTTGCCGGGCCGCGCCCAAGTCGATTAGCATGCACCAATGTTGATCGCCCTAGCCGCCATGATCGCCGCCGATGCCGCCCCGATAGAAGGCCGCTGGAAAAATCCGTCGGGCCGCGTGACGGTGCTGATCGAGGCATGCGGCGAAGCCTATTGCGGATCGGTGATCGCAGCCGCCGAATCGGCCAAAGCCGACGCCCGGCGCGGCGGCACAGCCAATTTGGTCGGGACGCAATTGATGAACGGCTTCAAGCCCGCCGGTCCCGGCAAATGGCGCGGCCGGATGTTCGTCCCCGACATCAACCATCGCAGCAAAGCCGAACTGCGCCTGATCGGGGCAGGACAACTGAAAGTCACCGGCTGCATGGTCGGACGGATGATCTGCAAGTCGCAGCTTTGGACCCGGGCGGACTAGGCCGACCCGATCTCCCCCGCCAGCACCGCCGTTTGCAGCGCCGCCATTTCGTC